>JAISWS010000050.1 GCA_031270725.1 Syntrophomonadaceae bacterium
GTTTTTTACTATCACAAAAATAGGTGAAATCTTGCACATAGCAAAGCGCTGGATAAATTATTTTATATCAGCGCTTTGTCTTTTTATTTATAACTCTTGGTTGCGGATTTAAGGTATAATAAGAAAGGATGGTGGCCAGAACAATACCTCCGAACCCCCAAAGTAAAGCCGTCCAGCCGGCAATCCGTTCAAAAGGATTGAACAGTCGTTTTAAATTTTTCATCATAAATCCATTTTATTTAGTTTATCAATCAAATCATCCAGGAAATTCCGAACCGTGGGATAGCTGATTCCCATATTCTTGGCCATGTCTTTCAAGCTTCCGCTCGATTTGACAAAATCAATGACAAAATCCTGCTCTTTATCATCCAGCCGCACCAGCAACGGCATGTTAAACACCCCGTTCACCTCCGTCTGACAACGGTCGCAAAACAGACGTCCGACTTTCAAAGTATAATTACAGCCGGGGCAACATAAAGGCAATCGTTTTTTTACGTTCTCCATATTTTTATATTATTTATAAATCACGCTGCAAAAGTAATTATTATTTTAATATAATCAATAAAAAAATAAATAAAATCAATAATTTAATTCATTTTATTTAGAAAAAATGTTTAAAATAAAAAAAGCAAATTCTCCACTCCAGCGAGCAAAATCGCTATAGTGGAGAAAACATGAAATCACTGTATGTCGGTGAAATATTTTGAACAAATTAGGGGACTGTAGATGAATCCGGCTCTTCAGACGAGCTTAATTCTTCAGATAAATCCGGTTCTTCACTTTTAGTTTTCAATTCTCTGAATTTTCCGGCCTTATCAACAAATTTCTGAAATATTTTTAACAGTGTTTTATCCTTGCTTACAAGCAGTTCCGGATGAAACTGAACGCCCAGAATCCAGTTTGCGGAATCTATTTTTTCCATAGCTTCAACAATTCCGTCAGCTGCCTTTCCGGAAATCGTAAAACCGTCGGCAAGTCGCTTAACAGCCTGATGATGCGCCGAATTTACCATTAAAATCTTATCGCCTACTATTTTCGAAAAAACAGTGCTGTCCTCTACAATAACCGAATGAGAAGGCTCGCTGTTAGAATTTTTTTGCCGGTGAGAAACCGATTTGTCATAATATTGAGCAGGTATATCCTGATATAATGATCCGCCGAAAGCAATATTAATAAGTTGCAATCCGCGGCAAATACCGAGTAAAGGGAGGCCATTATCGGCAGCAAGGTGTATCAGCCTGATTTCAAACGTATCGCGAGGGGCGTTTACCGATCCCATTTGGGGAATAGGTTTTTCATGATAATAAGCAGGGGCAAAATCGCCGCCGCCGGGAAAAATAATTCCATCAACAGATCTCAAAAGTTCGACAATCGTGCTGTCATCTCTTATCAGCGGCACAACGACGGGAATTCCGCCGGATTTAAGAACAGCCTCTATATAAGTACGCGGCACATAACATGTTCCATCTCTATACGTGTCAGCGATTCCTATCACAGGACGTTCTTGAGCCTCAAGTGCAAAAATGCAGTAGCAAAGCAATGTAAATGCTATAATTTTTTTCACTTTTCCGAAAATTTTTAAATTCCGTGAAATAATAGTTATAAGTTATATCGGGCGCAAAATTACATGAAAATACTAATACTTCCAAACGCATGAATGACAACGGCAGGGCAAACGCATTATAATTTCGTAGGATTTTAAGTAAATAATCGTTATCGGTCTTTTTCTCCTGACACTTCTGTTATCAGACTGACACATCCAGCAATTTGGGTATGGTGGTAATCTCATTCGACTTTTCATCCACGTCTCAGCGCCGCAGATAACAGCTGCTATGGTAATAAAAATAATATCTTCCATTAAATGAACTTTGATCCGATTTATCCGCGGATCCGGCAAGTCCGTAAAATAATTGATTGGATTTTCCATTTCGTTTTTTCTGCAAAAATACTGCTTTTTTTATAATGCGTTTGCCCTGATGACAACGGTGGCAAACAATATCTCAAATTATTGTTACCTTTGTCGGCCAAAAACTGTTGAATAACTAACTGATGATAACAAAAAATTTAATTACAGTTATCCTGATTTTCATAAATTTAACGGCAATAAGCGCTCAAAGTCAGGATACGACAAAGATCAAAAAACAGTACAGGCTTTCCGGGCTTATTCTGCCTACCGCTCTAATTACCTGCGGTGCAGGCGCGAGAATCATAAAACCGATAAGAGAATTTGACTATAAAATAAGGAACTATGTCAAATTAAATGTTACAAAAAACTATCCGATAGACAATTATATGCAGTATGCCCCTGCCATAGCAGTTTTCGGCCTGGACCTGGTAGGAATTGAAGCAAAAAATAATTTCCGGGACAGAGCGCTCGTGTCGGCTACATCTTACCTGCTGATGACTGCCGTTGTCAGAACAATGAAGTATACTATTGACGTTCAGCGTCCCAACAGCTTTGACAACCACTCTTTCCCTTCCGGACACACTGCTACGGTTTTTGTTGGCGCCCACATATTATACAAAGAATATAAAGACACTTCGCCCTGGATTGCAATAGCCGGATATACTGTCGCAACAGGAACAGGGTTATTACGAATTTATAATAACCACCACTGGCTTAGCGATACCGTAACCGGCGCCGGCATCGGAATACTCAGCGCCGAAGCCGGATACCTGCTTCTTCCCGCATTTCATAAAATGCTTGGCGTCAAAGAAAAAGATAACAGATTCGTAATCATCCCCTCCATAAACACCAATTATTATGGAATAAGTCTTGCATATTCCTTTTAACCGGCTGCTGGCGAAAAACATTAAGAATGACAGAGAAATTGTAAAAAAATTTGTTTTTATAAAGAAAATCATCTACTTTTGCCAAGTTTTATAATTTAATATTAATGTATATGAAAAAAATTTTATTCGCAACGCTGGCAATAATTGTTTTATTGTCATGCCAAAAGGAAGAAGAGAACATTCAGTCGCTTTCAGGGCTTAATACCAAAGATTTTGTCACGAAAATCGACGGTAAGAAAACAGGTTTGTACATCCTGAAAAATAATACAGGTCTCGAAGCCTGCATTACAAATTTCGGCGGACGCTTAGTGTCACTGCTCGTACGCGACAGAAAAGGCAATCTGACAGATGTAGTACTTGGTTACGGCAGTATCAAAGAATACCTTGCCAAACCGGACGGTAATTATGGCGCACTGATTGGAAGATACGGAAACCGAATTAAAGACGGTTCCTTCACGCTTGATGGAAATACTTACGACTTGCCGAAAAATAATAACGGCAACTGCCTGCATGGCGGACCAAAAGGATTTCATAATCAAGTGTGGAACGCAGAAAAAATTGATGCTCAAACGCTTAAACTCACCCGTCTTTCAAAAGACGGTGAAGCCGGCTTCCCTGGCAATCTCAACGTAACGGTGATTTACAAATTAACTGATGATGATGCACTGGATATTCAGTATGAGGCAACCACCGACAAACCGACAGTTGTAAATCTGACAAATCACAGTTATTTTAATATTTCCGGAAATCCCGGCGCTCAGATACTTAACAGCTACATATATATTAACGCCGATTCTTTTACGGTGGTT
>JAISWS010000186.1 GCA_031270725.1 Syntrophomonadaceae bacterium
TACTGCTTGAGCGATTGTAAATTATCTTGTCAATTTAGATGATATAGGATGATTGTCTTTTTCAATAAAAGATAAAAAATATAACTTAAAAAAAATTATTTGGCTTAACTAATCAGCTATTTATTAGTTATAAAATAATAGACTTATGTATATAAGACCAGTGTTGACTGATAAGACTTTATACTTAATCATAATTTAATGTTGTCGAAATATAGCTCTCGAATTATCTGAGGTAGAAATTAGTTTTCCAATCAGTGAATTGTCTTTGGTGCCGACTTTGGTAGCAATTGGAGGACCAACTAGTGAGAACAAAGTAAAGGGCTGACACTTTGATTGTCCGATAAGTAATATTATGGTGCAAATGGGGGGACAAAAAAACATCATAACTATGGTCCTGGTTTATACCTTCAAGATTCGAATAGCTACCAATAACGCTAAAATTGTAAAAAATTAGATTACTTTTACAGCTAATTTTTTTTTATAATACACTGATTATGTTTTAATTGGACTCCAGCGTCTTTTAACATCACTATCTAAAGTTGGTCAGTTATTACATTACCAATAACCGTCTAATATTTCTCTTCTTTGATTATTGCCATATCACTCCATACCCAATCACGTTGCTCTTTCAGCTCATAAACAATCAACATTATATATATGACTTAAGAGCCACATGGTGACTGCTATATTTTTTAACAGATAAATTACTAAATTATGGAGATTTATTAGGCTAGAAATATTATTGACATCATAAAATTTATAATATACTTCATAAATAGTTATAAAAAATTAATATAATTATTACTCTATAATATATTCTAAAATATTATTTAGTGAAAACAGATTTACAACATTTATTTTGTTAAATTTGTAATCATTATCTCCATTATAAAATATAAATGACTTATTTAATTTTTTTTGCGTTATATTTTTCAAAATTATGAATGCCTTTCAGAAAATGTTTAGAGAATGTTTCTGCTGACTTTATTTCTATAGGTACCACTGAATCTTCATGTTTAATCAGTAAATCAACTTCGTTACCATGGCTGTCACGGTAGAAATATAATGTTTTTTTTTACTGTTTTAAGCAAAATTAACGAATTTTTCGGTGGTCCGATGGCGATCCCCTGATAGAATCAAGCATTTGTGATGTGTGAGCTAAAACGAGAATTGCTGCTTAGAATTGCTGGAAATTGACTTGGAGCGCTCCTGCGTTTAGAATGGTATGATAAAAATGAAGATGAGGTGAAGCTATGCTCGAAAAAACAAACGTGCCGATAAAAACCGACGTCTATCAAAAAGTCGCAACTGCCGTAGGCAAACAGCATGTGGCGGAATTTCTCGAAAACCTAGCCTTGAGCGTCATTTCTGTTGCCTTGCCATACAAAGAGAACTGGCCCACGGATACCGAGCTTGCCCAGGCTTACCAAGCCATGGCGGCGGACGAAGAAAGGGAAAAAGAAGCCTGCGAATGGACTGAGGCGCTTGTCGGCGACGTTTCCTTGGACGACAATCATGAAGTGCGGTGAACTTTGGTGGGTGGATTTTGACCCTACGGTGGGGTCAGAAATACAAAAGACCCGCCCGGCTGTCATCGTGAGCAATGATCTGGGCAACCATTATTCCAAACGTGTACAGGTTGTGCCCATGAGTAGCAATACCAGCCGGATTTTTCCTGTAGAAACCCTTGTTACTGTAAATGGCGCTACGAGCAAAGCCATGGCCGACCAGTTGACCACAGTGGACAAACAGAGACTGAAAAATAGAATCGGTAGCCTTTCCGCTGAGGAACTGGCGCTGTTGGAAAAGGCAATCCGCATTGCCGTAAATTTGCGACCGGCCTACCCGGCCCATGACCGACCCAATTGGGTATGAGGCGTGGTTTCCCCGCCGTCCTCCCACACCACCGGACATGCTGTTCGGCATCCGGCGGTTCATTTATCAGTATGTACTTTCCGTACATAATGGACAACTCATAAAACCCTAATTCTCTTAATTTCTTGTTAGTCAGGGTTGTCGTTAGAATCGGACTTCCAGCGGTGCGCTAGCAACCTTTGCGGGTATTGGCCCACTGAAAAGCCACTTCAAACGGTACTCCGAGCCGACGTAATCTCTTATTCCTCGTCCTGACTCGTTTCCACTGCCTCCAGATTATCATCTTCAGTCTCCTACGTATCCATTGGTCCCACTCTTTTACCGTGAAATAAAGAGGAAAAGATTATGTTTTTTCAGCAATTATGAGAGTTGTGGTAAACTGCCAAAAAAACTAACACTCCGAATTAAGAATATGAAAGCACTAAAATGAGGGAGATAATGTCAGTTGAAGAAGTAAAAATTTATTTGGCACGTTGGGGACGTCAGAACGATGTCATTGAATCGGCACATTCCACTGCCACGGTGGCGGAAGCAGCAGCGGCCTTGGGTGTGGAAGAGGCTCGTATCGCTAAAAGCATTTCTTTGCGCAACAAAGATGAAGCTTTTGTGGTAGTTTGTGCCGGAACTGCGAAAATCGACAATCGGAAGTATAAGGAAACATTTGGAATTAAGCCTAAAATGCTTAGACCTGAGGAAGCTTTTGAGAAAACTGGGCACATGGTTGGTGGTATCTGCCCATTTGCTCTGCTGCCAGGTGTAAAAGTATATCTTGATGAGTCCTTAAGGCGGTTTTCCACCGTTTTCCCCGCCTGTGGTTCGGCCAACTCGGCTATAGAGTTAAATTGTGATGAGCTTTATGAATATTCTGCCTGTGAAAAATGGGTGGATGTCTGCGCCTGATAATATTGAGTGGCTTTAGTTAGGTTATGCCAATCTGCCGTTTCTAACTATTTTAATTTAAAACAAATCTTTATTTGGCGATTCTCAACCAGAGGACAACCTCACGTTATTGAATCGCCATTTTTTTCTTCTGCCGAATCTCCAATCTACAGGGAAAATTCTATTGCCAGGAGAAAAAGCTCAGAAAGTGCTGGTTAAGAGCTTTTTCAGGGCTTTGCTTTGAGATAGCTACGCCGCCAAAATCATTGAATGTCTCGCTTGAAATTCCAATGCAAAACTCTATATTGCATTTTGGCAAGGAGTCGAGCATACTAATAGGAAAAGTGGGAATTATCCCGCCCGCAAGGAGGAATTGTTTTGAAAGATCCATTGATTGACAACGCAAAGATAATGTCAAAAGGGCAAGTCACCATTCCCAAAGAAGTCCGCTCCCGCTTGAAAGTATCAGAGGGTGATAGGGTGACTTTTATCTGCGATGGTGATTATGCGATTGTGATGAATGCGAACATTTACGCCATCAAGACACTGCAAAAGGCTATGGCCGGCGAAGCGGAAAGAGCCGGACTGACATCGGAAGAGGATATTATTGCTCTATGCCGTGAGGTTCGGGCAGAGATAGAGGGCTTATGAGCCTTGCGGCAAGACGAGTGATGTTTGACACGACCATCATCATATCGGCTTTCCTTAATCCGCAGGGCAATCCGTATATAGCGCTTATTAAAGGCGCACAGTTCCCTTATTCCTTGGTACTTTGCGACCAGATATTTGACGAGATTCGGCGCATTTTCAATCGGAAATTTCCGGCGCAAATTCTCAACATGGAAAAGTTCCTCGCCCGCTTGTGTTGTGATATGGTGACACTCACGGCGGAGGACGAGATTTACTTGGACGAAGATAGAATAAGGGATGTGACCGACCGCCCGATTTTACGGGCGGCAATAAAGGCTGGAGTAGATATTTTCGTTACCGGCGACAAGGATTTTCTTGAAAGCGAAATATTGCTACCCATGATTTTGAAGGCTACACAGTTCATACAACTGGAGTATTAAGAATAGACAGAATCGGGTGGGGTTTGCTTTAC
>JAISWS010000020.1 GCA_031270725.1 Syntrophomonadaceae bacterium
CGCTTGTCCCATATCTGCCATTACGTTGTTATAGCGAGGCAATTGTCTCAATTGTCTATTGTCGGCCAACATATATAAACTTCATAAAATAATATTATTTTATCCTATTATTAACTTAACAATTATAAAATCACTATTGCATATAATGTCTGTAGCGTACCACGCGTTTTAGCAATTTTTGAAACTTTTATTTTATAATAGATAAGCTGAACAACTATATCATAGTTTGTTTCCCGCGAACAGGTATAAAAACCTGCTCACTATAGGCAATCTTCCAGCTTCAATACTAAGGCTGCGGCTTTACCTGCCCACAATCATTTATAAAAGAAAGTAGCATCTTATTGAATTGCTCCGGTTGATCCAGATTTGACACATGGCCGGCGTCAGGGATAATTTTTACCACGCAATCCGGATAATGCTTTTGCCAATCTGGAAGATGTTTTTGTATGCTTCCTCTGGTATCCCACTTACCAGCCACCACCAGCAATGGTGCGTCAAAATTCAATGTTTCCTCATGCAAACAGCTTGTAAATCCTTTCCACGAAACAAGAAATTCCTGCTTGTCTATTTCTTCAAACATCTGTGTGACACTAATCAACGCTGGTTTTGTATAGACGCTTCCTTTTGACATCGCTTTTTTCAGTCTCTTCCATGTGTAAAGATATTTCATAATCGCGCCGGAAAGTGAAAGCAGTGTCTTTTCCCATTTAGGATAGGGCATACATAACGGCGTTACCCCCGTCAGCATATAACCTACAGCGCCACCGAAAAGGAAAGCGTATTCCTGCACAACAAAAGCGCCCATTGAAAGTCCGCACAGTAAGTACTGTTCAGGCTTTTCCAAATTTATTATGCTGTTAATATCCTCTGCCGCCCGCTTCACGCTAAAATTACTTGTGGGTCTTGAATTTCCATGGCCCCGGACATCAATGTTAATAACCGGATAACCATTTTTCCGCAAAAACGCAACCTGTGGCTTCCACATGGCCCGGCGCAATCCATAGCCATGTACTAAAACAACAGTAATATCACGGTTTCCCTGTAAATATTCATAAGCCACTTCGCAGCTTTCTTGTTTTATACGTTTTTCCATAAATTGCTTTCCACAAACAATGAATTAACCAAAGGCAGTATCTTCCACTTTTGTCCCGGATTGTAGATCCTAATGCCGCCCGAGCTGCGCTGCGATCTCGCGTGTTGTGTGCTTCTCCTTGCGCAACGCCTCGATTTTATACCGCTCTTTTTCGCTTATATGTTTCCATTTCACCCGCACTGTGTTATCATTGCTTTGACTCATCCGCCGTCGCCTCCGTCGCTTTTGGTTTGCAACTTCAGTGTAACAGATTTTGACCCCGGATAGGTCTTTTTTTTATGGGCTTGGGCAATTCATTTTACAACTTACCAAATCACGTCACGGATCGCTTCATTTGCGCAAGATATGTCAGCAGGATTGTTATTGCAGAAAGAGCGATACAAACTATGAAAGCCGCCATACCGTATGATAATGGCATTCCAAGAAAATTGTACATTGTACTCCCTCCGAATATAATGCCGCAGAGCGAAAGGGTGACGAAGTTGAAATCAATCAAAGGCCAAATCATTGAGTGGATGCCGTCGGGAAGAAAGCCCATCATACTAAATGTCAGGATGAATACAATGCTCAAGCCGAACACGGACGTCCGGCTTTTGGCGTATGCGGAGATAAGGCAAACAAACAAACCAAAAACCAACGCGGCAAAAGTCGTCCATAAAATACCGATGAAAGCCATGCCGCCGACCGTTGTGCCGATCGCCGTCTCCCTAAATGCTTCCAAACAGCGAGCCGGCGCGTCAAAACCGGCTATATTTCCGTTTACGGCAAAGGCGCCGATAAAATTTCCGGCGAAATACATGGTCGTCAAAACAGCGATGGTCGAGCAAACGCTCAGCAGCTTTGCGGTTACAATTTCGCGGCGGCCTTTGAGCGAACAAAGGATGATACCGTTCATGTCATTCTCCGTTTCCCGCGTAAAAACGGGCGCCATAAAAAACGCCAACATTATCAAAAACAGAAACACAACTCTCGTAATGTCGAACGCGGCGAAGAAATTACTCCAAAACTGCTTGTCGGCAAAGACCGGCTCGCCCTGCGAAAGTTCTGTTTCAAGACGTTTTTGGTAATACCTGTATTCATACGAATCCTGTTGATATTTGAGCGTTTCCAGCTTTTCTTCCAAAGGATAAACGCCTCTGATGTCCGATTTGTCTCGAGGTTCGGAACCATTCCAATATTCGTGAACCCTTTCGCCAAAGTTGGCGTAGTCATGGTGAAACTTCATCACCGGGTTACGGAATAAATACGCGTTAAACAGATCATTTTGATCCTTGCCATATTCGGCCTCATGGCTTGCCCTGGCAGCCTCCGATATTTGTTTTGACTCCGCCAACTGCTCATGGTTCAATGTTCCCGAATGTTCCGCAACCAGGGCGAGATATTCCCGATAGTCGCCGCTGCCGCGCATTTCAAAAACGACGCTGCTTGTAAGCAGGCTCATAAGCGTAAATATGACGAACATCACCGCCAGCAGGATCAGCCGATTTCTGTTGAGGAGCAGCTTTTTCATTTCATACTTGAACAATTTCATACGACATCCCCTTCCGGTTGATTAAATTCGTAGAGATAAGCGTCCTCAAGGCTTGGCGCGGCGGTGACGGCGTCAACTGACGGCTTTGTGTCCGACACCACTCGCACTTCCATCTTGTCGCCCATTGGCATGACATTGCTGATGATATGGTCATTTTGATATTCCACCAGCTCGTCCACTGTCATCCTCATCAACCAGACCTTTCCCTCGGTTGCGTCCACAAAACCCTGTGTACTCCCCATTCGCCCCACCTTTCCGTCCTTGAGCATGACTGTTTCTTTTGCTATACTGTCGATGTCGGATACGATATGCGTGGAGAGCAGCACTGTCCTGTCACGGGAGAAAATTGAAACAAGATTACGGAATTTAATACGCTCATGGGGATCAAGCCCAGCGGTAGGTTCGTCCAGAATCAATATCTCGGGGTCGTTGAGGAGCGCCTGCGCAATACCAAGCCGACGCTTCATTCCCCCCGAGTAATTGACACACCTGCGACGCAAATCATTTGTCAGGTGAACCTGTTCGGCAAGTGTCTTGATTTTTGACTCCGCCGCTTCTCTCTCAATACCTTTAAGCGCGGCGACAAAGCGCAGATAGTCAAGCCCTGAAAACTCCGGGTAAAAATCCAACGACTGCGGAAGATAACCGAGTTTTGAGCGATACTCACGGTCACCGGGCTTTCCGCGTTTGCCATTTACCATAACCTCGCCTCCGCTTGCTCCCATAACCCCGACCAAAATGCGGATAAGGGTGCTTTTGCCTGCCCCGTTGGGACCCAACAGGCCGTAAACGCCATTTTCCATTTCAAAGCTAACGCCGTTTAAGGCTCGCTTTTTTCCGTAGTTCTTGCTGATGTTTTGGATTGTTAGTTTCATATCAACGCCTCCTTCGCTTAGCTAAACTTATTATAGGAGCCATTCCTAAACTGCCGGATGAAAAAGGATAAACATTTTCTAAATGGAACGAAAATAAATTATAAACAAAAACCATGCGGGCATCGTCCACATGGTTTTATGCTGCAAATTATTTTCTTATTGCTCAGCCAATTAATGCTGCGCCGATTGGCGGGGGTGGTTTTGTGTCCCGCACGAAGCAAAACGCGGGCCAACCCATAGGTATGGCTAAGCTTCGCGACAAAGCGGAGCGCAAAAATAACCGTCAGGATGCGCAATGTTTAGCTGGTGTGGCAATAAGCGTTGAGCCGGTATCCCGCGCCCCATACGGTTTCTATGACCTTCGGATTGGATGGGTCGTCCTCAATTTTCTCCCGTATCCGGTTCATGTGCACCGTGACGGTCGCGCTGTCACCTACATATTCAAAGCCCCATATTTTTTCAAAAAGCTGTTCTTTTGAAAAAACTATATTGGGGTTCCCCGCAAGGAATAATAATAGCTCAAATTCACGGCTCCGCAATTTAATTTCGGTGTCTCCTTTGTAAACGATCCAGCCTTTTGGCAGTATTTTTAAGTCCCCGATTATAATAGTGACATCTTTAT
>JAISWS010000096.1 GCA_031270725.1 Syntrophomonadaceae bacterium
GTTTCATAAATAACCTGGGCTACGTCTAGCATGGACTTATGAGCATGCAGCTTTTTAATTTTATAAAATTGATAATAACCAAAAATCATGCCTAATATGCAAACGACGATACCTGCCAAAAGTAAGTTGTGCTGCCCTGATTCCAGAGCCGGAAGCGTTAAATTAGCCTCACTGGCTGAGGCTTGCAATGGTAAAAATAATGTTGCCGCCAGACTGAATACCAATAAAAACAGAGATTTAATGACGTTTTTAATTTTGGGGCCAGCCAGCGGAGAAAACAAATCGAAAACCAACGTTATCACCCTTCTTTCAATTAAGTAATAAATATTTACGCTGTTAAAAACAGCAAAATAAGGTATTAAATGTATTTTCTCTAGTTTCTCCCTCCTTATACCGCATACCAGGTTACGATAATCTGCCACTAAAGTTGAATAATAAATTCAGCCCAAATAGTATACTACACATTGCCGCGTAATTCATGTTTATGTTTGATTTTTTACAACGGAGTTACATAATTTATAATAAATAACTAAAAACCAGCACCTTACCGGATCGGTCAAAAAATGGACGCCGAACGCGGAAACGCCGGCTGGCGCAGAAATATAACGCCGGACATTTTGCGCCCGCAAAAGAATATGCCACAATGCTTATGTTGATGCTGCCTGGTAAATTATACTCACCATATAAATCTTAATGGGGTGTAATAATATTGCAAAGTCTAAAATATATTGGTTTCAGCTAGTAATTAATTATTATAGCGTATTTAAAATGTAATAACGGTATTTCTTGGATTTACGCTATCTTTCTTTAGGTATTCCTTGACTTGACTTAGAATTTGTGGGAAACTAAAATAGCCGTAAGATTTGTTGACCACTATTTGTGGTAACGGTATAAACGGCCTGGATTCGGTAAAAATTATAATTATTGTAAAATTATCAAATGGCAGGTTGATTTATAATATTATAGTCATATTATACCAATGCGCGTAAAAGGATAAAAAGCCTTTTATTAAAATATTAAAAGACTTTTTATTTTATACGATACATGAATATGTAGTTAATTTTTGAGCTTTTGTAAGCGTAAAATGCGGTTCTTTCCAAAATTAGTTAAAAACTGCCCGTGATCGCGCCATTGCGTCCCTTACCTTTAGGCGGACGGGGATCCCTTGTCGGGGACAGCCAGGCGGGGAGCGCCAGCAACGAAGCAATTTATGGTTGCCTCTGGTTCTTCTGGATTGTTCCGCCCCGCGCCCCGAAAGGGTATTCGCTCGCAATGATAAATTCAACTGATTTGGTAAAGAACGTAAAATGTTATTAACTGGGTATGGATTATATGCTTGAGATTTTTAAATCGCGTTATATCGTTGGGTTGAAGGAAGTCAGTCTGGAGGTGAAAGCATGAGAAATAGATGGGGAAAAGGTGAACCCGTAAATCTCGCGGATTTGTTAAGGATAACGCCTGTGGCTAATGAAATCGTGCAGTTAAGCGAAGAATTAAATATAAGCGTAAATGACCTGATATGGATTGTTAATCAGATAATAGATAACAATGAGGATGACGAATCTGATTTTGACAGTATTTTAAGCGAGGATGCAGCATCTGTTATCAGCGATGAAGAATGGGACGAATTGGACATTGATAATCTGGAAAATGAGGTAAGACAAGGTAAGTACATGATCAGCGTCAAAATTAACAGTAACGGCAAAATACCTGAAATAGGGTTTAAAGCGGGTATAAATGAAAAAAACGACATCAATTATTTTTTTGATATGGTAGTGGAAATGCTGTATAAGCTGGAATGATTGTAAAAAAGACGGATTCAACTATCCCGAAAATTCGTGCTTTGGTTTTTGGAAAACCCGGTTTTGGTTGATAATCACTTGGTTGCGTTATTAATTACCGTTTGGGGAAATACAGGCTTTAAACGCCTGAAAAATATTTTCACGGGGTCAGTAATATCGCGTAACATATTTTTCCGCAGTGATTATAATATAAAGATATGAAGATGAAAGGGGGGATGCACTATGATAAATGTTCTCAGCAGCGCCATGGTCGATGAGATATTGGCTTCCGTGGGGCTGGAGCATATTGAAGAAGACAGTAATACCGATGAAGAAAATGTCTAAATAAAAAGAGAAGCGTTTGGGGATGGCACAGCTTCTCTTTTTTATTTGCTTGAATAAGCAGAGTTATTAATATTTACAGAGATGAACAGCAATGAGTTTGATACGTCAAAATTTATCCCGCCGTTACAGCTGAAGCAACTCGCTTACCGTTACAAATTCAAATCCTTTCTCCTTTAAAGCGTTTAAAATATCCGGCAAAGCTAAATCGGTTTGTTTGCAGGTGTCACTGGCGTGCATAAGTATGATGTCTCCCGGCTTGCAGCGGGCACTGACCCGTTCAATGATGTTTTTAACTCCAGGGTTCATCCAATCCAGCGAGTCCAAACTCCATTGGATACCTGTATAATGATTTTCCTGTATAGCTTTAATCACCGTATCGTTATAATCTCCGTTGGGAGTGCGTATCAGGCCAGCTTCTAAACCGGCGACTTCTTTTATGCTGTTGTGAGCTTTTTGAATTTCTTCCCCCACTTCCGCCTGACTAAGCGTACTGAGGTTAATATGCCGGTAACCATGGCTGCCTATCTCGTGACCGTCTTCCTGAATCCTTTTTACAATTTCCGGATACTGTTTTACCCATGGACCTGATAGGAAAAAGGTACAGCGGATGTTATTTGCTTTTAAAATATCCAAAACCGGCGCGGGGGTATTATTTCCCCAGCTTATGTCAAAAGTTAAAGCTATTTTTTTTTCTTTAGTATTTATTTCGTAAATAGGTTTAAGTTTACTGCTGGCCTTAACGTAAAGTACGCCGCTGCCAATCAGCGCTAAGGTTATGATGCAAACCAGTATGGGTCTGTAATATTTTTTGGGATGATAGAAGCCGATAAAATTAGCCATATGCCATATAACCTCCTTTGGTGTATAATATTACAGCTGCTACGGAAATATTACATTTTTTTCAGGATTTCATTAATTCGCTCATAGATACGACCTGGTATCCTATTGCGGTAAGGCGGGGCAGCAATTTAGTCAAAGCCAGGGTTGTTTCATCACTGTTGGAACATCCGTCATGCAAAATAATGATTTGCCCGGGTTCTACGCGCTGAAGGATAAAGTCGGCTATATAATCTCCTTTTACCCCGTTGCGCCAGTCTTTACTGTCTTGCTTGTAAGTCCAGTAAGCAATTTTTATACCTTCCGATTTACACTGTTCTACCATAGAAGTTGACAGGTATCCTCCCGGCGGGCGGAATAAAACAGGAGCATACCCTGTTATTTCAGTGATAACTTTATCAGCTTTATGAAAATCGTACAGCTGCGCCTCGGTATCAAGATGTGAATAATTTACGTGAGAATAACTGTGGTTGCCTATTTCATGACCATCCGCAATGACTTTTTGTACGATTTCCGGATTTTTTTCCGCCCGCTGGCCGGTCATAAAAAAAGTGGCGCGCGCGTCATGATTTTTTAGTATTTCACTGATTTTAGCGGTATGAATGGGGTGAGGGCCGTCGTCAAAGGTTAAAGAAACCAGTTTCCGGTCGGTTTTTACTTGTGAAATGACGACATTCTGACGCTGCCATTCTTCCAGGCGGGGATGGGCGGCTAGCTGGACAGTACCCAAAGAGAGGCCGCAGACGAAAAAACCGCACATCATAATATTGAAAAATTTTTTCTTTAGAAAAATTAACAAAATAAGTTTCCTCCGGTGTTTCAGCTGTTCTAATTTATGTATATGTTTATTGACGGAGTTATAGAAGCGGAGTTAATTTCAGCGTTATCATGAAACATAATCTTCCAAAGCGGTGTTGGGAGCGCCGCCTTTCCGGTCTATGAGCTCTCCCGCCGTCCCGCGATAATCTTTCCCCGTCCAGAGTTTAGTTTTTTGAGCGTATGAAAGGCCGCGATTCATCTGTATGCCATCAAAGACTGTAGTATGTTATCATATTTTTCGAGGCGCCTTCTTAATTTATTCTTGCTTTTGTTAAAAGGGAGGTTTACAATCTAATTGAGTTTAGCGGGCCGTTAACTCAGAGGGAGAGTGCTTCCTTGACGCGGAAGAAGCCACAAGTTCGAATCTTGTACGGCCCACCATAGAAAACCAGAAAGACCGGGATCCGCGCTCCGGTCTTTAGTTGTTTTTGGCGCTAATTTTGGCGTTGCCCACAAAAAGTTTTTTATTTGATAAAAATTAAATGAAGTGCTACTATTTGTTTCATGAGGAAACGCGGTTATGACAGCGTTTAGTTATTGATTGCTTTCCCAAAGCAGGGTCTGTACCGAATCGACGCGGAAGAAGCTACGGGTTCGGATTCCGTGCGGCTCACCAGGTAAGTATGCTAGCGTATTTTAGTTGGTTGACGAACAAAACCGCCGGGTAAGGTAAGTGATGCAATTTGATATGACGCGGGTAATATACAAACACATTTTTAAGCCGCCTTACAGTATTAATATAAACTCGAAAGGGTTCGCGCCCTTATTTTCCGTTTATTATTAGCTGATAAGAAAATAATAAACAGAACTCTGACAGGGGAAATTTTTCTAATATTGGTTGTTTATTCTCATGTAGATAAAAAGATTCTCCCCGCGGACAATATCGTATTATTCTGATGTTATTAACTGTGTGTTGGCACGGTTTGGCGGAATACCGGGGTACTAAGAATAAATATCATGAAAGGTGTTGGAAAAAATGGAGCAGGGAGCAATTGTTGCTGTAGTAGTTTTTTTATTAGCATACGCACTTATAATTTCCGAAAAAATCCACCGGGCGGTAGTAAGTTTAGCGGGCACCGTTATCGTAATTATTTTAGGGGTTATCAACCAGGAAAAAGCTATCGAAGGGGTGGATTTTAACACTTTAGGACTTTTAATAGGAATGATGATAATTGTGGGGATAACCAGAAAAAGCGGGGCTTTTGAATATCTGGCCATAAAATCAGCCAAGGTATCTAAAGGCAATCCAATTAAGATAATGGTTATGCTGGGTTTAATAACCGCGATTTTATCCGCTTTTTTAGATAATGTAACCACTGTCTTATTAATAGTGCCGGTTACTTTTTCCGTTACTGAAAGATTGAAAATAAATCCGTTTCCTTTTTTAATGACGGAAGTTATCGCTTCTAATGTCGGCGGAAGCGCGACCTTAATCGGAGATCCTCCTAATATTCTGATCGGCTCCGCCACCCATCTGGGATTTATGGACTTCATCATTAACCTGGCTCCGGTGATAATTATAATAACGCCGGTAGTGTTATTTATGATGGTGCTGATATTCAGAAAAGGTATGAAGGTAGACCCGGCTGATCAGCTTAAGGTAATGGAACTGGATGAAATGGCGGCGATTAAAGATGCCGTTATTTTAAAAAAATCGCTGATAGCTTTAGCTGTTACTATAAGCGGGTTTTTCCTTCATCAGGCATTGGGCCTGGAATCAGCGACTGTCGCCTTGTCCGGCGCGGTTCTTCTGATGCTGATTACGCGTGAAGAGCCGGAAGAAATACTCTTAGCCGTTGAATGGCCTACATTATTCTTCTTTATAGGATTGTTTGTTTTAGTGGAAAGTTTGGTACACACTGGCGTGATAGGCTTGGTGGCGGAAGAATCCTTAAAAATAACCCAGGGTGATTTCAGGCTGACGGCCATGCTGATATTGTGGTTTTCCGGTATCGCTTCAGCTTTTGTTGACAATATACCGTTCGTAACGGCGATGATCCCTTTGCTTAAAGATGTGGGGCAGCTTACGGGAATGCCTATGGATCCGTTATGGTGGTCTCTGGCGCTGGGAGCTTGTTTAGGCGGTAACGGGACGTTGATAGGGGCGTCGGCTAACGTAGTAGTAGCGGGTATCAGTGAAAAGCGCGGGCATCCTATTATGTTTGTACAGTTTTTAAAATATGGGTTTCCGGTTATGATTGTAACCCTGATATTAAGTACGGCGTACATTTACATACGGTATCTTTTATAAAAAGCGGAAAGCGGTGAATTTCCGCGAATTTACAAAGAAATTCACCGCTTTGGCATAACTTTTCCGTAGCGACTGTCAGGGTAAAATAAAAAGCCGGTGTTTTAAAGAAATAATTGCGCGTTTTTAAAAACGCGCGGTTAGTAAATTTGTTATTTATGTGATATTATGAAAATGTAAATTAATGAAATAAAATTATCAAGAAAGAGGAAAGTACGCTTATGTTCAAAAGAGCTTTTGAATTTGCCTGGGGCGCTGCTAGGATTACTATGGAAAAAACCGAACAGTTCCTGGAAGAAATAGAAGTACGCAAAGGCATTAATCGGGAAGAAGCTAAGAACTTTGTTAATGACGCTTTGAAAAAAGGGGAAGAAGAGTACCAAATATTCAAAGATAAATTGCGGGAAGGCTGCCAGGAACATTATAACAGGGCTTGCGGGGTAAGCCGCTCGGAAATAGAAACATTAGAAGCCAGAATCAAAGAACTGGAAAAAAAATTAGCGGCTGAAGAAGCTGATTGAGTCTGGAGTACAGGCTTTGGCCCTAATGAATGGAAAAATGAGCTGAGTCACGCTTTTGGCCGGCTCACAAAAAAACTTGACTTTAATAAACGGAAATGCTAATATTTCTGAAAATCAAAGCGATGATCAGACTAAAATTGTATTTTGGTTTAAAGAGAGCCGGAACGGGTGGAAACCGGCAGCCGGAAACAATGTAAGCCATCTGGGAGCGCCGGTGAATTTTATTTAGTTAAGCTGGACGGGTTATCGCCGTTATATGATAAAAAGTGGGCTTTGTCCAAATTGGGTGGTACCGCGGAAGGATACTTTCGTCCCAATAAGGATAAAGCCTTTTTATTTGGCTTTTTAAAACGGGAGGGATAAATATGGAAAACGAGTTGAGAATTCTGCATTTACTGGAACACGACGCTAAGATTAGCGCTCAGTCTATCGCGGTAATGTTAGGGTTGGAAGAAGAAATAGTCTTGAAGACTATAGAAAAACTTGAGCAGGAGAAAGTAATATTGGGATACGGTACTATTATAAATTGGGACCGCTATGGGGAAAACGGCGTTACCGCCATGATTGACGTCAAGATAACTCCGGAGCGCGAAGTGGGTTTTAATGATATAGCTAAGCGGATTTGCCGTTTCCCGGAAGTTAAATCGGTTAGTCTGATGAGCGGAACTTACGATCTGTCTATCGTGATAGCGGGCAATGACCTGCGTGAAGTGGCCAGGTTCATTTCACATAAATTATCGGCTTTGGACAGAGTGCAGAGTACTACAACGCATTTTATTCTTAAAAGCTACAAGCAGGAAGGATTTATTTTCGAGGAACCTTATGAAGATAAAAGGCTGGTGGTTAGCCCGTGAATGATATGAAAAAATACCTGTCGGAAACAGTTAGGGCCATTGCGCCTTCCGGCATAAGAAAGTTTTTTGACATAGTTGCCAAAATGGATGATGTAATATCGCTGGGCGTAGGGGAGCCTGATTTCGTAACTCCCTGGCACATCCGGGAAGCGGCGCTTTATTCTCTGGAGAAAGGATATACCATGTATACTTCCAATCAGGGATTGCCTGAACTAAGGGAAGAGATTGCCCGTTTTAAAGAAAAGAAAACAGGGCTCAGGTATTCTCCCGAGAAAGAAGTTTTAGTTACTATTGGAGTCAGTGAAGCGGTCGATTTGGCTTTCAGGGCTTTGCTGGCGCCTGGCGATGAAGTGCTGATACCGGAGCCGTCTTATGTATCATATGCTCCCGGAACTGTACTGGCTTCGGGGAAGGCGGTTCCGGTACCGACTTATGACGGCGACCAGTATAAGCTCAAAGCGGAGAATTTAGAGGCGTGCGTTACTGGAAAAAGCAAAATATTGGTTTTGGCTTATCCCAGTAACCCGACCGGAGCAATCATGACCAAAAGCGATCTGGAAGCCTTATTACCCATTATTATCAAAAATGACCTCTTGGTGTTATCTGATGAGATATACGGAGAACTGACTTATTATGAGGAACCGCATGTTTCTATAGCCGCTTTGCCCGGCATGAAAGAGCGGACCATAATGCTGGACGGGTTCTCGAAGGCTTATGCGATGACAGGATGGCGCATAGGTTATGTTTGCGCTCACGCCGATTTTATAGGGGCGATGAATAAAATTCATCAGTATACTATTATGTGCGCGCCTATCATGGGACAGAAGGCAGCAGTCGAAGCTTTGCGCAACGGCGATAAGGAAATGCGCAATATGGTGGAAAATTATGATTACCGCCGTAAATTAATGCTCAATGGCTTTCGCTCTATAGGGCTGAGTTGTTTTGAACCGCAGGGCGCTTTTTATTGTTTTCCTGACATAAGTGTTTCGGGCATGAATTCTGAAGAATTTTGTCAATTATTGCTGGAGGAAAAAAGAGTGGCCGCGGTTCCGGGAAATGTTTTTGGAGTCAGCGGAGAAGGCTTTGCCAGGTGCTGTTACGCTGCCAGTGTAGCGGATATAGAAGAAGCGATTGACCGTATGGGCAGTTTTTTACGTCTCCACAGCCGCGAAGCCATTTGAACAAATTTGCCTAATAATCGCGAATAACAGCGAAAATAAGGATAATTACGGGGTATTTCGGAAAAGGATTAATTAGCCCGGATAAGGAATTTTACAGTAGGAAAGAATTCCAGGGAGGGTTTCATATGGTTGGAAAAATGAGCATAGACGAAGCGGAAATTTTAAGCGGATATTGGTATTTGCATCCTAAAGCCCAAAGAGAAGTACAGGACTATTTACGGTATTTGTTGTGCAAGCAATATCAGAGAGAAGTAAAATTAACAGTGTTCAACAACAGGTTACTGCATAATCTGTTTCAGAATCTCTTGTCTGTAGTTGAAAAGGAAGACTTTGATATAGGAATGGCGGAGCGGCGTATCGCTGAAATAAAGGAAATATATTACGGCCTTTTTGAACAGGTTCATCAGAAGTACAGTGAGTTTGTATGTGAGCTGGACAGCAACGAAATTGTACGTGAATTTGGGCGGAATGCTTTTGAAAATGTGGGACAAGCGATGCGCGGCGGTAATTTACTGGTAATCCGTTTGGAAATTATCGATTTTTACCAAGATTATTGTAAATTAAGTCAAAATAAGGAATTGCGGCAAATTATAGCGGTTTAAGCGGACGGAATAAAAATTATGGATTTAATATTTTGGGGGATTAATGGAGTCAACTTCTGTTTATGGCTTGTAAAGACTTTTATGGGGTTTAACCGGCCATGAAGATAAATTATTATAATCATAGTAAAATTTATGTAATAGTTCGCGAACTTACATGTCTTGTGAGAGGTGAATTTTTGATGATATAATGCCTTAACAACGCGGGGAGGACAGGCATAATGATAAGGCATTCCACATTCATTGAAATGTTTCGCTGGGGGTACGCGCAGGTACCCGGGATTATTTTTTATTATGCTAAAGCGCTGGAACTGGAACTTGAAGATTTTGGAATTTTGTCATCGATATTTTATACTCTGGATAAAACGAAACCTTTTTCCCCAATGGGGGTTCAGGTATGGCAGATTTTGCAAGCGTGTCCTTTTCTTACTAAAAATAAATTATCCCGCCGCCTAACCAGATTGCAGAACATGGGCATAATAGCTTTGGAAAATTCTGAAAATTTTTCTGATAAAACAGTGAGTCTGGAGCCTTTAATGATCCGGCTGGAAAACCTGCTGGAACGGGAACATTATCAGACTTTAGCCGCCCAGGATCTGTTTTTCCCGGATAACGAAACGCAAGGGGCTAAATTGCAGGGAAAATCCGATGATTTGCCTTATTTGACTGAAGAAGCGCAGGTCGTGGATTTAAATGCGCTTAACGCCAATAAAAGTTATAGAAAAATAGCTGATTTTATAGCGAAAAAGACCGGTAATTTAATGAGCGTAAAGATGAGCGCCGAGCTTAAAAAGTGGCTGGACGAATTAAAACTGGCGCCGGAATTTTTGCTGTGTATGCTGGAGTTATGTTTTGAACGAAAAATCTATAACCCCAAAGACATTACCAAGATTGCCAGGGATTTGAAAGAATGTTTTATAAGTACGCTTGAGGGGTTAGAGTCTTATTTTAAAAATTTTGTGGACAACCGCAAGGTTATCAACGCGGTTAATGAGCGCTTTGACCCGGATATAGCTGATTTCGGCAATCATACGGGAATTGACATGAACGCTGAAGCGCGCAGGCAATCTTATTATAAATGGCGGTATGATTGGGGATTCAGCCACCTGATGATCATGAGGGCCGGAGAAATTATGTGTCAGTATACCCGTAACGGCGGCTTGGAATATGTAGATTCGGTTTTACATAATTGGCTGGTCAAAGAAATACGTCAGTTGGATGAAGTGGAAAAAGAGATGGAAAAATATAAAAATCGCGCGAAAAATAAGACTGCTTCGGATAAAAAAAATAATAATAACCCTTTAAAAGAATATGAACTCTTTGTACCTCCGGCAGGAAACAAATAGTTACTCGGGCTTTTTCCGCAGCTATTCTTCTATTGAATTAAAAGAAGAAATAAAAGAAAATAAAAGAAGAAATTTTTTCACAAACCAGTACCGATTCCATGGGGGGGAGCATTTAGTAACTGACGGTGTGCGGATTCGGCTTGGATTTTGCCGCGATTCACAGTTGAAAAACCCGTAATACCCACTATGGGGATAACGGATATTCGTTCTCACCGCTCACGAATTAAGGAGACTGGCGGTATGGCAGGTTTTTTGGCGAAGAAGCGCGTTGAAAGGTGCGCCGAAGATGTGCGGCGGGGGTTATTAGAGGTTCCCTCATACTAATTCCGCAATTAAATTATTATCTGCCTGCTCCCAGCTTGTGTCTCAAGGGGGGGTGCTTGTACCCCAAAGGGGGTGGTATTATCCCGTCCCTTTTGAGGAGATTATGTCACCTGGGTATATTTAGACCCGTCCGCTGACTTAGCCTGCCGGTGTATTGGATAGCCCCAGAGTGAGAGGAGTTAAATCATTCAGGTATGCTGCAGTTTCGGCCATATTTGGAGATCAGATATTAATTTTCGTACGGTTAAATATGTAATTTACTGAGTTTAGATGGCTGATTTTACTTGCCGCGGATGTTTTTGGCTTTAGCCGTTCTGAATAGTTTATCGTGTCCGACAGAGTTATAATGTATTTTCCGGCGGCGGTATGAAAGTCAGATTAAATCAGTATCGCGCTGGATACAATTTCCCGATAAATAGCTTATTAAACCTTTGGCAGAGGCGCGCTGGACAGAGAAATGAGATAAGAAAAAGCTGGGGTGCCGCCGCGCAACACGGCGACAAACATTTAAATGAGGTGGATTTTTTGCAGTGGAGTATACAGGGCAGAAATCAGGAAGAAATTTTATTTGACCTGGATAGCGAGCGTCGGGTTTTGTCCGCGATGTTTGACTCTGAAGAATCTTGTATTGAAGCATATAACGCTTTAAAAGCGAGCGATTTTTACTCTCCCAGGCACGCTTTGGTTTTCGATTTGCTTTGCAATTTGTTTGAAAGGGAAACGAGGCCGACTTTCGTAGAGGTGCTTAAAGAAGGCCATGAATTAGGGATGTTTGCTGATCCTCAAGAAATAGAAGAAATAAAATACATAGCTGAGCAGTATATAGATGAAGCGAATATAAAATACTGGATTGCCAAAGTTAAAGAAAAAGCGAAGCTTAGGTATTTCGAGCTGTTTTTAAGAAAAAACCATCAGAATTTAATGGAAAAAAATCAGAATGAACTGGAAGTAGAAAAAATATTACTGGGAGCGGAAGAGGAGTTAACTAATTTAACCGCACTGGATATTGATGATTTTGTCGATACACCGGAATCTTTGGCCAAATTAGGGTATGATGAAGTAGAAAGACGTTTTTTGCGCTATAAAGAAATTCAGGATAAATACAGCGGAGTAATACCTTTAGACGGATTGCCGACCGGTTTTGATAATTTGAATCATATAACCTTGGGTTATAAACCGGGAGATTTGATCATACTGGGAGCTCAAACAGGACACGGCAAAACAGCGTTTGCGCTTAATACGGCCAAATCCATAGCCTTGGACGCCAAACAGCCTTTATTATATCTGAATACGGAAATGAGCAGGGAGCAGATAGCTTTGCGCTGGGCTTCCATTTTGACCGGCATAGAACATGAGCGCGTTCGTTTGGGGGATATTGATGAAACGAAATTGTCTGTCATATTTAATGCTTATTCCAAGCTGAGGGACAGCGGTTTTTATTCGTATCCGTGCCCGAATCTTACCCCTGAGAAAACCATATCCTTAGCCCGGAAGTTCAAAGTGCAGAAAAACATTTCTATGATGATTATAGACTATGTAGGGCGAATGGATAAAATAGACCCCCGGCTACAGGAATGGCAAATATTGGAACAAATTGTTAAAGCGCAAAAATTATTGGCACAGAACCTAAAAATCGCGGTGTTGTGTTTGGTGCAGCTGAACCCTGACGGCAGCTTGCAAGGAGCTAAACGCATGAAGAATGAGTGTGACTTAATGCTTAAGCTCACCCCTATACCGCGCGAAGATCTGGAGGAAGACGAAAATTTAAAGAAATATCTGAACCCCAATTATTACATATATGTGGAAAAAAACCGGGACGGTCTGAGCGGGGTCAGGATGCCCATTGTTTTCGATTTGCACAGACAAACCATGAACGACGCGCAAAGGGTTTCATAAGTTATGAAAAAGGAACAGGAGAGAAGACGGACACTTTATAAAGAGACAGCCGGAGTGGTTATGTCGTGGTTTAATAAAAATAAAATAAACGCGGAAGAAATGGAATTATTGCTTAATTTACTGGAAGAAATAATGACTAATAAGCGCTTCCCGCAGTTAACGCAAAGGTTGAGAGAATGGCGGGACAGCGATATTGACCAGGGAGCCGGAGAAATTATAATAGCGACTTTAATGGCGGCTGATTTCAAAAAACCTGAAGAAATAGAGGGTGTGACCGCTATGATCGATGATTTTTTAGCTGATGGCGGGAAACGCGGCTGATTTTATGAACGGCGTCTGCCTGCCGCGACGGATCCGCGCAAACCGGAAAAGGCTGCGGACGTGGCTGGAATAGCCTGATTTTATATGTCTCAGAAAATATACCTCCAAAAATGCCTGTAACCGTTTCAAGTGCGGCGGTTACGCTGTTTCTGCGCTGTCAAACTCGGGATGCCTCCTGAACGGTTCTTGCCAGCGGGAATGTTCTGCTTACAATTCTTCCGTATGGTATAATAAAATAATATAAAATAATGGCGAAAAATAAATAATTTGG
>JAISWS010000097.1 GCA_031270725.1 Syntrophomonadaceae bacterium
AACGAATACTGGTGTGATATAGGTGATGTGGAAATATACAGGCAAGCTCACACTGACATGATAAACGGATTGATTGCCCATAATCCTCAATTCGCCGTAATACAGAGGGATGAACGCGGAAAATTTCTGTCCGGGTTTCATAATACAATTGAAGAAGGGGTTGAGTTCCGCGGCCATGTAACCATAGGCAGCAATTGTCATATAGGCGCCCGCGCGATAATCGAAAACTCCATAATATGGAACGGAAGCAGCATTGGCGCTCATTCATATATTGGAGATTCTATTGTAAGGTCCGGCTGTTCGGTGCCGGATAATTCTAAAATAAGGCAAGCGGCGCTGTAAAAGGCCGTCAAGTCAATCAAATGGGTTATTATTCAGCCATGTACGCGCCATATTCTTCATCAGTTTCGTCTATGGAAAAATTCTTTATACTTTGTTGAATTACTTCATCGTTAAGGTCAACTTGGATTATATTTATAATTTTAAAACCGTCAGGCTCTCTGATCAGAGACGCTGCCATATTGGCGTCTTGATTTTCAAACAGCGCGTTAAAAACCACCAAAGCGGAATTTTTACCGGTAAGGGTATATTGTCTGAACGGTGAAATTTTTATATCCATGTTGTCAGCAGGGGGGAATGAATTGTCTTCGGAAAATTTAATGTAATCAGCTTCGATAAGCGGACGCTGCTGTATTAGCTCATGGCCGGACAGAGTAGCGTATTGCGGCAGCTGCATCGCCATAACGAATACGCTCAAATATTGGGCTTCAGTTGTAAAATCCGAAGTGGATTGGGTGCTGAAGTATTTTTCTATTATAAGTTCCGGATTGTTAATATAGTCGGCCTTATAGTAAAAGCCCAGCATACCTGCCAGTATAAGAGCAATGATTACTATAAATGATTTAGGAAAAGAAGCCTTAAAAGTTCCTTCTCCAGACAAATGTTCCTGATTTTCGTGTTCAGACAAATTTTCGACCTCCGTATTCTAAATTTTACTTTTTTATTTTAACACATGTATTCTCAAATGATAAATAGAAGAAGCAGGTTTTTTAATTATTATTAAGGCACTATCCGTTGACGAAATAATCAGGTTTTGTTAGTATTAAAAAAATCCAATAATTCCTGAGAGGTAGAAAGAGGCATATTTATGAAAGATAACAAGCAAAAATACCAAGGCTCCAACAAGTACATCGTTTCGGACGAATTAATGAACAGCGTTAATATTGCCATTGCATTGGAAAAGCCATTGTTGATAAAAGGAGAGCCCGGCACCGGGAAGACTATGCTGGCGCAGAGCATAGCTGACGCTCTGGGAATGGAATTAATTATCTGGAATATAAAATCCACGACCAAGGCTCAGGAAGGGCTGTATGTTTATGATACCGTACAAAGGCTGTATGACAGCCAATTTGGGGATAACGACGTAGCCAATATCAAACAGTATATTAAACTGGGTAAACTGGGCGCCGCTTTTTCCGCGCGGGAAAAAGTAATATTGCTCATTGATGAAATAGATAAAGCTGATATGGAATTTCCCAATGATCTGCTGTGGGAATTGGACCAGATGAGTTTTTATATACCGGAAACCAAGGAGCAGGTAAGTGCTGTCAACCGTCCGATTGTTATAATAACCAGCAACGCGGAAAAAGAATTGCCGGACGCTTTTTTGCGCCGCTGCATTTTTCATTATATAGCCTTTCCGGATCCGGCGGAAATGGAAAAAATAATAGGGGTGCATCATCCGGGGTTGGAGCGTAAACTTCTGGAACAGGCTATGGACAGTTTTTATATGATAAGGAATATCCCCAATATACAGAAAAAGCCCAGTACCAGCGAACTTATCGATTGGCTGCAGGCTTTGGTTATTGGCGGCATAAGCCCTAATAAAATCAAAAACGAGCTGCCTTTTATGGGGATACTTTTAAAAAAGAACGAAGATTTGGACACTTTGCTTAACCAGTTGTACAACAGTAAAGGGCAGAACAAAAAAAACCCTAATTACAAAAGCGGTGCTTCTACTTACTACAGCGGCTATTAAAAAGCTTTCCGGCAGGGGACTGGCTGTTAAAAACATCGGAGGAGAAATATGTTCACAAATTTTTATTATACTCTAAAAAACGGGGGCTTGCCGGTATCTTTGAATGAATGGCAGACTTTATTGGAGGCGCTGGAAAACGGCATGGCCGGATCAAGCCTTACGGGTTTTTATTATCTGTGCAGAGCTTTGCTGGTTAAAACCGAAGCGCATTATGACCGCTTCGATCTTGCCTTTGCCCAATATTTTCGCGGCATAGAAACTCCTGAAGGTTTGCCGGAAAAAATATGGGAATGGCTGGAAAAAGATGTGCCTTCTTTAATGATTACGGAAATGATGAAGAATAATCACCGCCAGCTGGATTTGCAGGAAATGTACAGGATGCTGGAAGAACGCTTGAAAGAACAACAGGAAGAGCATCATGGCGGCAACCGTTGGGTGGGAACAGGAGGTACTTCGCCTTTCGGGCATTCGGGTTATCATCCGGGCGGTATCAGAATCGGCGGCGAAAGCCGGAATATGTCGGCGGTAAAAGTAGCGGGGATGCGCAAATATCAAGAATTCAGAACCGATGAAACGTTAGGGGTAAGGCAGTTCCAAATAGCTCTGCGCAAGTTGCGGCAATTTTCCAGCCGTATGGAAGCCGCTAAAACAGAATTGGATTTGGACGGCACCGTAAATAAAACCTGTGATAACGCCGGCCGGCTGGAGTTAGTTTGGGACAGGCCCAGGGAGAATTCTTTAAAGGTCATGCTGCTGATGGACGCCGGCGGTTCTATGTACAGCTACAGCCGTTTATGCAACCAGTTGTTTACGGCGGTGAATAAATCCAATCACTTCAAGGATTTGAAAGTGTTTTACTTCCATAACTGCATCTATGATTATTTATATAATGATTCTTATTGCAGTTTGAGGAATTACGCGGATACGGAATATATTATCAATTCCTTGTCGCCGGACTATCGGGTCATAATTGTCGGGGACGCCAGTATGGCCTCGTATGAGCTCAATCAAATAGGAGGCATAATTGAATGGAATTTACACAATGACCGTCCGGGTAAAGAATGGCTAAAAATGCTGAAAAGGAAATTTGAATATACGGTGTGGTTAAACCCCATCGCTAAAAAATATTGGCATATTGTGGATGGAGCTTACACTATAAGGCAAATCCGGGAAATTTTTTTAATGGAAGAGCTGACCATAGACGGATTGGAAGCGGCAATAAAGGGATTGATGAGCAGAACCGCGCTGACCGGAGTCTGACATATCCGGCCAAAGCCCGCCGCTTGCGCGCTTGCTCCCGCTCAGATAAGGAGGCCCCTGTACCCGGTAATGAACGGACATCTCCGGCTAAGCCCGCGGCGCGTGTTTTCATCGCGTCTGGCGGCTATGGAATAAAAGCAAAAAACTAACACTGTCCCTTCGGCGTTGCGGTTAAAAAAATTCCGCTACTCAGCGAAGCGGCTGTACCTAAAAATAAAGAGGGATGGTTTTATGCTGCTTCTGCTCATATGTTACGCGTTCTTTATCATCATGGCGTATTTTTATTATGTAGCTAAAATATTAACCGGTAAAGCCGCCTTACTGGAATTGATGATAATGGATTATTTTCTGCAATGGATCATAACTAGCAATTTCAGAAGTAAAGGGAAGTACTGTCTATATCTGGCGGTATCCTTTTCCTTGGAAGGGATTTATTTGCTTTTGGCGCTGTTTTTAATAAAAAATCCGGGTTTTATGATGTTTACAATATTTCTGCTTTCTTTTGAGATAGTACATTTGGTGGCTTCCGTACATTCCGTTTACGAATTTTTCAAGAACCGCAGGCCTTTTAAAAAGATATTCGATTTCAGAATAGAAAGATGTTCAGCCTTGTTTTTGTTTACCCACGCGTTAGTATTGGTTTTGTTCATATTATACATGTAACAGGTATATATCAATTCTTTTTAATAGTGTTGGAAGTCATAACGGGGCAAAATTTGCTGTTTTCTTTTTTACCGATACTGCAATAACAAAAAGTTTCCGGCATCAGCAGAAAATTTAAACTGCCCTGGGCTTCATTCACCGTTATATCCCAGGTGTTTACCCAATCCTTGACCTGGTACAAGCGTAAAATAAGCTGTAAATATTTTTCGGATGGAGTGTTTGCGCGTTCATTTAAACGCTCCCATTTTTCGTCGCTGAAACGCCAGTAAACAACAGCTTGTTTTTCAGTAATGTTCAGAAGTTTCATGCTGTCAGGCGGTAAATAAACGCGGGGATTAAGTCTGTTTACGAGTTCTTCGCCGGTTTCCCACCAAAAAACATTCCGGGCTTTATTACGCAAATATGTTTTATCTCCAGTTTCGGGATTTTTCAAAATCCAGTACAAAAGAAAAATTAATACCGCGCTGACCGCGCTTATAAACAATAAAGGGGCCATATACATTCTCCTTAACAAAACCTGTTAGAAATATTATTACCCTAAATCATAAATTTCATAATATAATTGTAGACAGTTTAAATACTAATGCTGTCCTTGAATTAAAACGCGGGCGGTTACCTGTTCGCGGCCAGGGGAAATAATATGACGGCCTGTTTATATGCGTGAAACCGGTCCGCGTTTTTAAAGCCGCTAAAAGCATTAAAATAAACCGACAGGCAAGCCGGAAAGATGAAACTGTTTATAATTAATTAAATTTCGGAGGTTGGTTTTGAGCAAAAAGGTTCCGTGGGGAATTATAGATTTCATAATTATATATGTATTTTCAGTTATTATTTCGTATTTGCTGATAGGTTTATGGCGCGAACCAATAAGCCGCGCCGTATTTGTTCTGAGCGGAGCCGGAGAGGAGGCGGCGGGATTTTTCGCGTCGTATTTAATTCAATTTTCGGTATCTGCGGTAATTATTTTTCTGGTGATTATTGTTTTCAGGAAAAGCGAATGGTACGGTTTAGGTTTTAAGGCAATAAATATCAAAAAAGTTTTGTTCTATGGGGTAGGCGGCGGTGCAGGAATTATATTTTTGATTTCAGCTTTGAGTTATTTGCTGCAGATGATGCAGCCGGAGCTGGAAGCTCAGAATATTGAGAAAGTTTTGCGGGACAGCGTCCATACCGGGGAAATAATTTTAATTTTAAGCGTCAGCGTGATTTTAGCGCCTGTTCTGGAGGAAATTTTATACAGAGGCGTTCTTTATCCGGCTTTG
>JAISWS010000132.1 GCA_031270725.1 Syntrophomonadaceae bacterium
TGCTGGAAATAGTTAAAAAAGCTAAGTCATTAGAATAATTGTTAACTCGAAGGAGGTTTATACTGTGATACAACAGGAAACCATGCTTCAGGTAGGTGATAATACCGGAGCTAAACGGGTGTTGTGTATCAAAGTCTTGGGCGGCTCTACTCGAAGATATGCTACCGTTGGAGATATTATAGTAGCGTCAGTTAAAGAGGCTTCACCGGGGGGAGTAGTCAAAAAAGGTGATGTAGTGAAAGCGGTTGTGGTGAGAACCAAAAAAGAAATCAGACGGATTGATGGTTCTTATATTGCTTTTTCAGAAAACGCGGCGGTAATCATTGATGATAATAATAACCCTAGAGGTACTCGTATTTTCGGACCGGTAGCCAGAGAATTAAGGGATAAAAATTTCATGAAAATTGTTTCCTTAGCTCCGGAAGTCCTTTAAGAGAGGGAGGGGATGAAATGAGTATCAAAAAAGGCGATACGGTTAAAGTATTAACCGGAAAAGACGCCGGAAAACAAGGAAAAGTGCTGAAAATCATAACGGCGACCAACCGGGTGATTGTTGAAGGAGTCAATAAGGTAAAGAAACATCAAAAACCCAGCCGTTCTTTGCCCCAGGGAGGCATAATGAGCATGGAAGCCGCGCTCCACCGTTCCAATGTTATGCTGGTATGCAGCCATTGCAAAAAGCCTACCCGGGTAGGAGTAAAATTTTTAGATAATAATGAAAAAGTAAGAATGTGTAAAAAATGCGGCGAAATATTGAAATAAATAAACTTCCGGAAAGGAGGAAAAAAGTAAAGTGACAAGGCTTTATAATCGTTACAAAGACGATATTGCGCCAGCGATGGTAAGTATGTTTAATTATAAAAATGTGATGCAGGTACCTAAAATCGAAAAGATTGTTTTGAATGTGGGAGTTGGGGAAGCGATCCAGAATCCTAAGGCATTAGATGGAGCTATTAACGATCTTAAGGTTATTTCAGGCCAGAAACCTGTAGTCACCAGAGCTAAAAAATCCATTGCCGGGTTCAAACTTAGAGAAGGAATGGCTATAGGCTGTAAAGTAACTTTACGCGGATCCAGAATGTATGATTTCCTCGAAAAATTGATCAATTTAGCATTGCCTCGCGTTCGTGATTTCAGAGGTATATCTCCGCAAGCGTTTGATGGGCGCGGTAATTTTTCTTTAGGAATCAAGGAACAGACTATATTCCCGGAAATTGACTATGACAAGATCGATAAAATCAGAGGTCTGGAAGTGGCAATTATCACCACGGCTAAGACGGACGAAGAAGCTCGGGAGTTATTGAGAAAAATGGGAATGCCATTTAGATAGGAGGTAATTTTTCAATGGCTAAAAAAGCACTGGTTGTTAAGCAACAGCGCAAACAGAAATTCGAAGTTAGAGAATATAATCGCTGTAAGATATGCGGCAGGCCCAGAGCTTATTTGCGTAAGTTCGGTATGTGCAGATTGTGTTTCAGACAGTTGGCGCATAAAGGTGAAATCCCCGGGGTTACAAAGTCTAGCTGGTAGTTTTGATTTGTTGGTAAAGGAGGTTTTATTATGGCCATGACTGACCCCATAGCCGATTTTTTGACCAGAATTAGAAACGGTAATATGGTAATGCATGAGACCGTTGAGATACCCAGTTCCAGGATTAAAATAGCGATCGCGAGAATAATGCGCGAAGAAGGGTATATCAAGGATTTTGAATATATTGAAGACGGCAAGCAAGGTATTATTAGAGTTTATTTAAAATATGGGACTAATAAACAAAAGATAATAACCGGCTTGAAAAGAATAAGTAAACCGGGATTACGTGTATACGTAAAAAAAGATGAAATTCCCAAAGTACTAGGGGGGTTAGGGACAGCGGTTATATCGACGTCCCAAGGGTTAATGACGGACAAAAACGCGCGCAAGTCTAAACTGGGCGGCGAAGTAATATGCTATATCTGGTAGCAGTGGAGGGGTGAAAAGTGTCTAGAATTGGCAAGAAACCGATAGCCGTACCCAAAAATGTAGTGATTGAAATGAATAACGATGTGGTAAAAGTAAAGGGCCCCAAAGGGGAGCTGATGCAAAAACTGACTGATGCGGTGAATCTGGTTCAGGAAGAAAGCCGGCTTATTGTGGAAAGAGTTAGCGACAGCAAGAAACATAGGGCCTTACACGGGCTTAGCCGGGCTTTGTTAGCTAATATGGTTGAAGGGGTAACCCAGGGGTTTGAAAAAAAACTGGAATTAGTTGGAGTGGGTTACCGTGCGCAAATGCAGGGCAGTAAACTGGTTATTAATATTGGTTTTTCGCATCCGGTAGAAATAAGCCCGCCGGCAGGAATTGAATTTGAAGTTCCCGCTCCGACCAGGATAAGTATTAAAGGAATTGATAAACAACTGGTAGGAAATACGGCTGCCCATATCAGGGCTATTAGAAAACCCGAGCCGTATAAAGGGAAGGGAATAAAGTATGAAAATGAAGTTATTCGCCGTAAAGTTGGCAAAGCCGGCGGCAAATAATCCATTGGGAAGGATGTGTTAAACTTGATTAAGAAAGTAAGCCGTAATAAGCTTCGGATTAAAAAACATAAGAGAATTAGAAGGAAATTATCAGGTACCGATAAAGTGCCGCGTTTGTGCGTTTATAAGAGTTTAAAACATATTTACGCCCAGATTATTGACGATCAGAAAGGAGTTACTTTGGTAGCTGCTTCTACGCATGACGGAGATTTTAAAAATTTGGGCTCTACTACCGATACTGAAGCGGCTAAAAAAGTAGGCGGCTTGATTGCTGAAAAAGCGCTTTCTCAAGGAATTAAAGCGGTAGTATTTGATCGCGGAGGCTATAAATATCATGGTAATATCGCGGCTTTTGCCGATGCGGCCAGAGAAGGCGGCCTGCAGTTCTGAGAAAATGCTTTAAACAGTTTTAAACAGTTAGGAGGAAAAGGATGTTTGACAAAGAACAACCGGCGGCCCCGGAATTAATCGAGAAAGTTGTTAATATACGGAGAGTGGCAAAAGTTGTTAAAGGCGGCCGTAGATTCAGCTTCAGCGCTTTGGTAGTGGTGGGGGACGGCCAGGGGAAGGTTGGCACCGGGAAAGGCAAAGCCAATGAAGTGCCGGAATCCATCCGTAAAGCGATGGAAAATGCGAAAAAGAACATGAAGGAGATTCCGTTGATTGATGAAAGAACTATCCCTCATCAGATTATTGGACGCTTTGGAGCGGGAGCGGTTCTGCTGAAGCCGGCTTCCCCAGGTACCGGAGTTATTGCCGGAGGGCCGGTGCGCGCAGTATTGGAAGCCGCGGGGGTAAAGGATATATTAACTAAATCATTGGGATCTTCCAACTCAAATAACATGGTACACGCTACCATGCAAGGACTGAATAGTTTGAAACGTATTGAAGATGTAGCCCGGCAACGCGGTAAAACTGTTGACGAAATAATTTATTAGGAGGGAGATCGTTGGCCAAGCAATTAAAGATCACTTGGACTAAAAGTTTTATTGGTTATCCTTCCACACAAAGAGCGACTATTAAGAGCTTAGGGCTTAGGAAGCTTAATCAAACAGTAATTAGAGAAGACAGCGCTCAGTTGAGAGGGCAAATAAATAAAGTTAACCATCTTCTGACAGTGGAAGAAATGGATTAGCAGGGAGGTTTGTTGATGAAACTGCACGAATTGAAATCTCCGGCCGGAGCGACAAAAAACATTAAAAGAGTAGGCCGGGGGACCGGCTCTGGTTCTGGTAAGACTTCCACCCGGGGACATAAAGGGCAAAAGGCGAGATCCGGCGGCGGAACCAGATTGGGTTTTGAAGGCGGGCAGATGCCTTTACAAAGGCGTATTCCCAAACGCGGGTTTAGCAATAGCGTGTTTAAGAAAGAGTATGCTATAGTCAATGTTGAAGATTTAAATAGTTTTGACAATGGAACTGAGATTACTTTAGACTTGCTGCGCGGGGCGGGGCTGGTTAAGAAAAAACTCAATGGGCTAAAAATTTTAGGTCAGGGTGAGTTGGAAAAACAGCTCACGGTCAAAACACATAAAATCAGCCGCCAGGCAGAAGAAAAAATACTTGCCGCCGGGGGCAAAGTAGAGGTGGTTTAAATGGTAAATCCTTTGCAGCAGGCTTTAAAAGTAGGGGATTTAAGAAGAAAATTACTGTTTACTTTATTCATGCTGCTGATATTCAGAATAGGGGCGCATGTTCCGGTTCCGGGTATTGACGCGTCCAAAATACAAGAAATGCTGTCAGGGCAGTTGTTTGGGTTTTTTGACGTAATATCGGGAGGAGCGTTTAAAAGGTTTACGGTTTTTGCTATGAGTATCACTCCGTATATTAACGCTTCTATCATAATGAATTTGTTGCAGGTAATTGTTCCTAAGCTGGATAGTCTAGCTAAAGAAGGCGAAGAAGGCCGGAAAAAAATTGCTCAGTATGTGCGCTATGGTACGGTGGTATTAGCTTTTATACAGGCTATCGGTTTAGCTTATGCTTTAGGGCGGAACGGCGCTTTAGCCAGCAGGAACATAGGGTCTTATCTGATGATAGCCATAGCCTTAACAGCCGGAACCGCGTTTTTGATGTGGATTGGCGAGCAGATTACTGAAAAAGGCATTGGCAACGGAATATCATTGCTGATATTTGCCGGCATTGTCTCCAGGCTGCCATCGCAGATAAGCGGAGTGGGGCAGGAGTTAACCGGCGGTATTGTAAGCGGATTTAATATAGCGCTGTTTATATTGATTGCTTTGTTTATAATATGCGGTATTATCGTGGTTAATGAAGGGCAGAGAAGGATTCCCATACAGTACGCCAAAAGAGTCGTAGGGAGAAAAGTATACGGAGGCCAAAGCACCTTCTTACCTTTAAAAGTTAATACGGCCGGAGTTATTCCAATAATTTTCGCTATGTCCATTTTAATGTTCCCGGCGACTATTACGCAGTTTATGGATCAAAATTCCAAATTCAGCATGTTTATCGCACAATATTTTAATGGCGGAGGGGTAGTATATAATTTATTGTATGCGGTATTGATTGTATTTTTCACTTATTTCTATGTCGCCATAATTTTCAATCCGGCTGATGTGGCCGAAAATATAAAAAAGTATGGCGGTTTTATACATGGTATCAGGCCGGGAAGACCGACAGCGGATTACATTGACAGAGTGCTTTCCCGTCTGACCTTATCCGGCGGAATTTTTTTAGCAATAATTGCGGTGCTGCCTAATTTTGTAATCGGGCTGACCGGAGTAACGAGCTTCTATTTCGGCGGGACTTCTTTGCTTATAGTGGTTGGAGTTGCCTTAGATACCATGAAACAGATAGAATCTAACTTGTTGCTCAGAAGTTATGAAGGATTTGTAAAATGATAAGGGGGAATTAGCGAAATGAATATAATTCTTATGGGGCCTCCAGGCGCTGGCAAAGGGACTCAGGCATCGTTGTTAAAGGATAAATATAACATTCCCCACATTTCAACCGGAGATATTTTCAGGGAAGCGGTTGAGAAAAGTACCGACATGGGTATAGAAGCTAAAAAATATATGGATAAAGGACAGTTGGTTCCTGATGAAGTAACGATTGGGATAGTGTCTGACCGTTTAGCGCAGGGAGATTGCGCGAAAGGATTTTTACTGGACGGATTTCCTAGAACAACTGTTCAAGCACAGGCTTTGGATGAAGTAATGAAAAAAATGGGAAAAGCAATTAGCGTGGCTGTTAACATATCCGTTTCCAGTAATATTTTAATAGAACGGATAGCAGGGCGCGTCAGTTGCGGCAAATGTAAAACAGTGTATAATTTGACTTTATTGCCGCCGGATAATACTCATACCTGTGTGAAATGCGGCGGGGAGCTTATTCAGAGAGACGACGACAAAGCGGAGACCGCGTTAAAGAGACTGGAAGTGTATCAGGCTCAGACCAGCCCTTTGCTAGAATATTACGAAAAACAAAAGGTTTTAGTTAATATTGATGGTGATAAGGGGAGTGAAGGGGTTTTTGAAATAATCAGCAAGCTTTTAGATGCTTTGCAATGAATTTGCTTGAAACGCTTGAGAAAAGCGGGTGTTAAATAACTTTAACCATGAACATGGTTTTGCTGCTCATGCTCGTGTGTTGCTGACAGATGAGCGGGCTTGGGTGGATATAAACTTTGACTAAGTTAAAGGAAGAACAGGTGGGATAATGTTCTCTGATAAGGGGGTACCCAGTTATTTTAGAAGACTTGATTGGCAGAGTGGTGTTTTCTAAATCTGGCCGAGACAAAGGCAAGGCCATGATGATTGTTCAGGTCATAAATGCCGGATTGGTTATGGTGGTTGACGGGGATTTGCGTAAAATAGAAAATCCGAAAGTGAAGAATATCAAACACGTACAGTTTACTAAAATAGTGGATGAAGGTATAAAGGCCAGTATATTGAATGGTGAAGCGCTTGAAAATCATATGGTCCGGAAAAGTCTTAAAAAAATCATGGAGGCCAGTGAAACAGAGGGGAAGGGGGGCTGGTAAATGGCTAAAGACGATGTGATTGAAGTTGAAGGCACAGTTTTAGAACCATTGCCTAACGCAATGTTCAAAGTGGTACTGGAAAACGGTCATAAGGTCCTGGCCCACATATCAGGGAAAATGCGCATGAACTTTATCAGAATATTGCCTGGGGACAAAGTCATGGTAGAGTTGTCGCCTTATGATTTGAATAGGGGCCGGATAACTTATCGGTTTAAATAAAAGGAGGAAGTTGTTGTGAAAGTAAAGCCGTCGGTTAAAGCTATATGTGAGAAATGCAAGATAATAAAACGCCATGGCAAAGTGATGGTAATTTGCGTCAACCCCAAACATAAGCAAAGACAAGGATAATTGCGGGAGGTGAAGGAATGGCCAGAATAGCGGGAGTTGATTTGCCCAGAGATAAAAGAGTTGAGGTCTCGTTGACTTATATATATGGAATAGGACGTTCGGCGGCTCAAAAGATTTTGCTCGAAGCAGGTATAAATTTTGACACAAGAGTGAAGGATTTAACAGAGGAAGAAGTTGCCAGATTAAGAGATGTTATAGAAAAGAACCATACGGTGGAAGGGGATTTACGCCGTCAAGTAAGTATGGATATCAAGCGGCTGATGGATTTAGGATGCTACAGAGGTATCCGACATCGCCGGGGTCTTCCGGTGCGGGGGCAGAATACTAAAAATAATGCCCGTACCCGTAAAGGACCGAAACGGGTAGCAGGTAAGAAAAAGTAGGAGGAATGCATAAGTGGCACGTAGAACGACTACGAGGATAAAACGCCGTGAAAAAAAGAATATAGAACACGGAGTCGCTCATATTAAGTCAACCTTTAACAATACGATCATTTCCATAACGGATACGCATGGCAATGCTATTTCCTGGGCAAGTGCGGGCACCTCCGGATTTAAAGGGTCCAGAAAAAGCACTCCTTATGCCGCTCAGCAAGCGGCGGAAAGTGCGGCTAAATCAGCAATGGAACATGGACTGAAAGAGGTTGAATGTTTTGTGAAAGGTCCTGGCGCCGGACGCGAGGCGGCGATTCGGTCGCTGCAGGCAGCTGGTCTTGAAGTAAGTGTAATTAAGGATGTTACGCCCATTCCGCATAACGGATGCAGACCACCGAAAAGAAGAAGAGTTTAAGGAGGGAATTAGTTAAGTGGGAAGGTATACAGATTCAGTATGTCGCCAGTGCCGCCGTGAAGGGGAAAAGCTTTTTCTAAAAGGAGACCGCTGTTATTCAGATAAATGCGCAATTGAAAAAAAACCTTATATTCCCGGTGTACATGGTAAAGCCAGAAGGGCGAAAGCTACCGAATATGGAATTCAATTAAGGGAAAAACAAAAAACCAAAAGGATTTACGGCGTTTTGGAAAAGCAATTCCGTAATTATTTTAAAAAGGCTGACAGTATTCAAGGCATTACGGGGGAAAACCTTTTAGTATTACTGGAAAGGCGCCTTGATAACGTAGTTTACCGTTTAGGACTGGCTTCATCAAGAAAAGAAGCCCGCCAGCTGGTGAACCATGGGCATTTTACGATAAACGGGCATAAAGCGACGATCCCTTCTATGTTAATTAGAGTGGGAGATATTGTACAAGTGAAAAACAAAAGTTTGGAATCAAATAAATTTAAAGAAATCAGGGAGCAAGCTACTTATAAAACGCCGCCGGAATGGATGAACGTAGATTTGGACAATATGGCCGGACATATTATCGCTTATCCTTTAAGAGAACAAATTGATACCTTGGTTAATGAACAACTCATTGTTGAGCTTTATTCAAGATAAATAAGTAACCTCTATAGAATAAGGAGGGATTCTATTAATGCTAGAGATGGAAAAACCCCGGATTGAATGTGTAGAAAAAAAATTAGACGATAATTACGGGAAGTTTATTATTGAACCCCTGGAAAGAGGCTATGGTACTACTCTGGGTAATTCTTTGCGCAGGGTATTGCTGTCTTCGCTTCCGGGCGCAGCTGTTACGTCTATTAAAATTGATGGGGTTTTGCATGAATTTTCCACTATTCCTAATGTGGTAGAAGATACTACCGAAATAATTTTGAATATAAAAAAGATGGTCATAAAATACGGGGGAACAGAACGTAAAATTATAAGACTGGAACATGCGGGACCGATGGAATTGACTGCCGCCGATATAACTCCTGACGCGGAAGTAGATATTTTAAACCCTGATTTGCATATTGCCACTTTGGACGAAGATGCCAAAATTTATGTGGAAATGACGGTAGAGCGGGGCCGAGGCTATGTAAGCGCCGATCAGCAGCCATATAAAAATGATGATCTCGTGGGACAGATTCCTATAGATTCCATATTTACGCCGGTTAATCGGGTGAATTTTGTGGTGGATAACGCTAGAGTCGGGAAAAGAACCGATTATGACAGTTTAACTTTGGAAGTTTGGACCAATGGCAGCGTCAGTCCGGAAGAAGCGGTGAGCCTTTCCGCTCAGGTGTTGATTGAGTACTTAAAGCTTTTTACTGAAATAGATGATACTTGTACTCAGGTAGAACTTTTAGCGGAAAAAGAGGAAGAAAAGAAAGACAAAGTTTTGGAAATGCTGATAGAAGAACTGGAACTTTCGGTTCGCGCCTCCAACGGCTTAAAAAGAGCCAGCATTAATTCAGTAGGGGATTTAATAGAAAAAAGCCGTGAGGAAATGGGTAAAATCAGAAATTTAGGACAAAAATCGCTGGAAGAAATAGAAAGAAAACTTATGGAATTAGGTTTAGCGTTTAAAAAACTGGAGGATTAGAGAGGAGGATCTCTGTTGAGTTATCGTAGAATGGGACTCAGGAGCGATCACAGAAGAGCGCTTCTAAGAAATTCCGTTACTTCCTTATTGGAAAAAGGTAAAATTACCACAACGGAAACCAGAGCTAAAGAGATTAGAAAATTTGCCGAACGCATGATTACCCTGGGTAAAAGAGGAGATTTACATGCCCGCAGGCAGGCTTTAGCGTTTATAAATACAGATGCGGTAGTCTATAAGCTTTTTTCGGAAATTGCTGAGCGCTACTCCGGACGGCAAGGCGGTTATACCAGAATAATAAAACTTGGTTTTCGTCGGGGAGACGGAGCGCCGATGGCTATTTTAGAATTAGTTGATTAATGATTGAATTTAGTCAAGTGGACTTTTCATATGCGCTGGAACAGCCTCCGCTTCTGAAAGACGTTAGTTTTCAGATCAGGGAAGGCGAATTTATAGCGGTTTTAGGCAGGAACGCTTCGGGAAAATCAACTTTAGCCCGTTTATTCAATGGCTTATTATTACCTGATCGCGGCAATGTAAAAATTGATGAAATGGATACCGGCAATCCGGAAAAGTTGTTTGCGATCAGGCAAAAAGTTGGTTTTTTGTTTCCTTCCCCCGACCGTCAGTTGATTGCGGATATGGTAGAAGACGAAGTGGCGTTTGTTTTAGAAAACCTGGGATTGCCGGCAAGCGACATCAGGGAAAGAGTTGACGCGGCTTTAGAGATGGTAGCAATGGAGAATTACCGGAAGCATCCCCCATCTCTTTTGTCTGGCGGCCAGAAGCAAAAAATATGCATTGCCGGGATCTTGTCGATGCGCCCGAAATACATGGTTTTAGATGAACCGACCTCCCGCTTGGACCCTGCGGAGAGAATTGATATCCTGGCTACTTTAATGAAATTGAAAGCTGAGTGGGGTCTGACTTTAATATATATAACCCATCATGTGGAAGAGATTGTCGCGGCGGATCGGGTGTTTATATTACAAAACTGTCGCGCGGACAGTTTTTCACTGTCTGAGTTGCTGGAAAAACAGGAATATTTACTGCAATTAGGCATTGAACCGCCGGAAATAAGCAGGCTGATTTATCTTCTTAACCGGGATGAACGCTTTGTAATTCCTTATGAAGTCGTATCGGCAGCAGATTTGGTAAATTTTTTATGTCGATAGTTTTAAAAAATATTAATTACACCTATCAAATTAATACGCCTTTTATGAGAAAAGCTCTTCACAACATAAACCTGTATTCGGGAAAAAATGAAATATTGGGGATATTAGGAGGAACCGGCTCGGGCAAAACGACTTTACTGCAAGTCATAACCGGTTTATTAACTCCGGACAGCGGGCAAATAGAAATTGATGAAGTTGATATAAGCCAGTACCGGAAAAAGGCGCTGAATGTGTTCGATAAAATAGGCATGGTATTTCAGGTTCCGGAAGAACAAATTTTTGAGAAAAAAGTCTTTTCCGAAGTCGCCTTTGGATTGCGGAAAAAATTTTTATCCGCAGAGGAAATCAGATGTAAAGTAGAAGGTGCTCTGGCAAGCGTGGGACTTAATGCGGATTATTGTCAAAGATTCACATATAACCTGAGCAGCGGAGAAAAACGGCGTCTGGCCATAGCGTCGGTTTTGGCACTGGAAACGGAGTATATATTTTTTGATGAACCTACAGCTGGATTGGATTATGAAGGACGTGTCCTGCTGCTGGATAACATAAAAAAATTAAATACGGAAAAACGGATTGGCATGATAATCGTTTCCCATGATCCGTTAGAAATGTTTAGCGTGTGCCACAGGTGCGTGTTGTTAAAAGACGGGTGTCTGGTCTTTTCAGGCGATCTTACGGACTGGATGGCTAATTATGAAATCTTAACTGAGCAAGGAATGGTATTTCCCCAATCACAGCAGTTAGTACATGAGCTAAATCGCCGCGGCTGGGATATGAAAGGCGGAATGAAAAATTTTGCGGAAGTTGCCGCGCAGATAATAAAATGTTATGACGGCAGATTTCATTAACCGAGTTTAGCTCGCAAAAGCCAGGTTTAAGGAATATTTATAATTATGGATCAATATCTTAATATAGGGCAATATATACCAGCCAACTCTTTTCTGCACCAATTGGATCCCAGAACCAAAATAATTATTTTGGCTTGTTTAGCCGGCTCACTGTTTGCGGTAAAGTCTTTTGCCGGGCTTGCGGTATTGGTAATCATGGTATTGCTGCTGATGATAATGAGCAGGATTGGCATGAACATATACCTGAAGAGTTTAAAGCCGTTTATTATTATTTTTGTGGCCATTTTCGCAGCGCAGATTTTGCTGGCTGACGGAGTAATTTTATGGCAGGTGGGTTTTGTCAAAATAAGCTGGACGGGAGTGGGCGCGGCTTTTAACGTAATAATACGCTTGATAGTGCTTGTTTTACTGGCAAGGGTTATTACCGGTACTTGCAGCGCCATGTCTTTGACCTGCGGATTGGAAAAATTGCTGATCCCGTTAAATAAAATAGGCATCCGGACGCAGGAATTGATTATGATAATGATTATCAGTATGAGATTTATACCGATATTCTCGGAATCAGCCCGTCATATCAGCGTTGCTCAGCAATGCCGGGGAGTCAATTGGAGGAAAGGGAAAATAAAAGAGCGCTTGGTAAATATGCTGGCTTTGTTAGTGCCGTTGCTACGCATTGCCATGGAGAGAGCCAACGATTTGGCGGAAGCGATGGAATCGCGGGGTTTTCAAACCGGAGCCTCCCGAACGTCACTTAATGAATGGAATATGCAAAGCAAAGATTATTTTACGTTGGGAATATTGGCTCTGATATTGATTTTTACGATCGTTTGGCCATATTAATTAAACGGGGCTGGCGGAAAAAGCGCATAAGACTTTGCGAGGACAGGTTAATTCAATTAATTTTCAGAGGGATAAGGGATGGCCAGGATAAAAATGGTAATTGAATATGACGGCAGCGAATATCATGGATTTCAGATGCAGAATAACGCTGAAACGGTTCAGGAAGAACTGGAGAAAGGCATACGAAAGTTAACCGGAGCGGAAACCAGGCTAATATGTGCGGGCAGAACAGACGCCGGAGTACATGCTTTAGGGCAGGTAATCGCTTTTGACAGCTGCGCGTCAATACCGGCGGAACGCTGGGGGATGGCTTTGAACAGCGTTTTGCCTGAGGATATTAGAGTACGCTTCAGCGCTTTAGCTGCGGATGATTTTAATCCGCGGTTTCATGCGTTACGAAAAACATATAGCTATTTAATATACAGAAAAAAGGAGCGGGCTTTATTTTACCGCAGATATGCTTTGTGCAGCACGGAAAATTTAAATATAATTTCCATGCGGCAGGCATGTGATTATTTGCTGGGACGCCATAATTTTTCGGCGTTCTGCGCGAGCGGAAATTCCAGCAAAACTTTTGAACGGGAAGTTTATGCCTGTTCTTTGGAGAGTACGGAAAAGCGGCTGATTTTTAAAATTACCGCCAATGGTTTCTTATACAATATGGTCCGGATAATAGTTGGAACTTTACTGGAAATCGGAAGAGGGAAATACCAGCCGGAACATATGGAAAGATTAATTATTGCCAGAGACCGGACCCGGGCCGGGCCGACCGCGCCGCCGCAAGGATTATATCTTCATGAAGTGGAATATTAGGAATAGAAACGGCTTTAAGGTGATGGCCATGCAAAGACTTAAAAAAAGAACTTTACAGAGAAAAATTCTTTAATCATCCTTGACAATGACAGTAATTGTTAGATATTATAAAAAAACAGTGTTTGCTATCAGTAAGGATTTTTCTGTTTTAAAATCGCTGGCGAAACTGTTAGTATGGTTATATTATATGGTAACTGGAGGGAAAAACTTGAAGACCTTTATGGCAAAATCGGCTGAAGTAGAACAAAAATGGTATTTGGTAGACGCGGAAGGGCAGACTTTAGGCAGGTTAAGCTCACAGGTAGCGTCTATTTTACGAGGTAAACATAAACCCATATACACCCCGCATGTTGATACCGGTGATTTTATAATTGTAATAAACGCTGAGAAAATTATATTGACCGGCAATAAATTACAACAGAAAAAATATCATCATCATTCAGGGTATCCGGGGGGTATGAAAGAAACGTCTTATAAGGATTTGCTTGCTAAAAAGCCGGAAAAGGCAATAGAAGTGGCAGTGAAAGGGATGCTTCCCCACAATCGTTTAGGCAGCAAAATGTATAAAAAACTGAAAGTTTATCGGGGGAGCGGGCATCCTCATCAAGCCCAGAAGCCTGAAACTCTGGAACTCACAAGGTAAGGAGGATTGAAGATGGAAAGAGCGGAATACTTAGGGACAGGAAGAAGGAAAAAAGCCGTTGCGAGAGTAAGATTAGTGCCCGGAGACGGTACTATTACTATAAATAAACGCAGCTTTGAAGATTATTTTCCCAATCGTTTAAGCCGTTTAGTGGTTCAGCAGCCTTTGGAACTTACGGATACCAATGGACGTTTCAATGTTATTTGCCGGGTACACGGAGGCGGAATATCGGGACAGTCCGGAGCGGTGCAGCTGGGAATTGCCCGCGCTTTAGTTAAAGCCAGCGCCGATTTGAGATTGGTACTCAGGCGTAATGGTTTTCTTACCCGTGACCCGCGTATGAAAGAAAGAAAAAAATATGGCTTGCACGGAGCGAGAAAAGCTCCGCAATATTCGAAAAGGTAAACTGCCGGAAGATTATTTTTATAAAATAAATAACGATAACGATGAAGCTGGGATTATTATAATGCCGGCTTTTTTATTTTGGAAATTTACGCGGCGCTTCTTTATATTTTTTATGGGGCGGCTTTACGGAATTACCGGAAAAGCAGGCTTTCAGGGCGCGATTTCCTGTCAGCAATCCCGGATTGCCCGCTGCTTATAAAATCATTCCCGATCGCATATAGAATAATAATTATCTTTGGAACGGGTGAAATGTATTGTTAAAAAACAGAGCGGTTTTTATAAACAATTGGTGGATTAGAAGTTTGTCCGCGGCGGCGTTATTTATATTGGCCGTTTATTCTGCAACTGCGGGGCCTGAAGAACAAACCGTTTTTTCATACGCTTTGGCCGGTACGGTTATTGTTATTGACCCCGGACACGGCGGCGTGGATTCCGGCGCGGCGCGGGGAGGAATTTTAGAAAAAGATATTACGCTGCAAATAAGTAAAAAATTAGCGCGGCAATTGTCTCAAAGCGGGGCTTTAGTAGTTTTGTTGCGGGAAAATGAAAGCGACCTGGCCGGAGATGAATTTACGGGGCGCATAAAGGACCATAAAAACGAAGACATGCTGAAACGCGTTAACAAAGCCAATGAGGCTAAAGGAGACTTATTTATAAGTATACACGTCAACGCGTCGCCGAGCAGTGTCTGGTCCGGAGCCCAGACTTTTTACAAGCCGGAGCATGAAGAGAGCCGGAAAATAGCGGAAGCTATTCAAAACGCGCTCCGGTTTCAATTAAAAAATACTAAAAGAGCGGCGGCGGCCGGTGATTTCTTTGTGCTAAAAAAAACCAATATGCCGGCGGTAATGGTGGAAGCCGGATTTTTATCCAATAAAACCGAAGCTGATTTATTAACGGATAATGATTATCAGGAAAGGCTGGTTCACGCTATTATAACCGGACTGGCAAATTTCAGGGCCGCACGGCCGGACAGCCGCTCAAACGGATAGTATATGTAAATTATTTACCAAAGCTCTTTGTTTTTTTACTGGATTAGTGCTTTTAGAGTAACAAAACTCTGGTTTTTTAATACCGTATATAGTAAGAACGGAAAGGAGATGGTAGGAGTGGCTGATGTAACTCTTAATACTGTCCGGGAAGCGTACATTTCTCAATATTATCCTAATCAGAATTTTGGAAGCCCCCCGAGATTGTTTGCTGGCAGTTTCAAGCAAACATGCGGTGATATTTATCGCAGTTTGCTTGAATTTGATATGAGAGGACGTAAAGGCTGGAATACAAGCGGGTGTGGATGCCGTCATAAATACAGACATGAAGAAAGACACTGGCGCCACGACCATGACGATGACTGTGGCTGCGGAGGACACGGCTGGCGCCATGACCATGACGATGACTGCGGCTGCGGAGGACACGGCTGGCGCCACGGCCATGACGATGACTGTGACTGCGATGAGCATGATAAGGGGAAGGGTTCAGGCAATCTGTGTGCCAAATGCATAGACACGGCCGTCTTGAAATTAACTTTGAGACGCAATGAAATACCGGTGAACGACTGCATAACGTTAAAAGTATATATGATTAATTCCCGCTGGGATGACGACAGGGTGAACTGGAAAAATCAACCTTCGGTATTTAGACGTTGTATAGGTTCAGAAAGCATCAATTCCGGGCTGGGAACAGTGAATATTGATATTACCAGAGCTGTTGAAAATTGGTGCGCGTCCGGCGGCAGGTCTCCTTTCAGTATAATGATAGAAGGGGAAGAGGATTGCCTGCGCCTGGTGGGATTTGCTTCCAGCTGTGACGCCACAGCCAGTGCGCGCCCGGCGATAGATATAACTTACAACGATTCTGAAGACTGCGGCTGTGCCAAAAATTTCGACTGTGACTGTGATTGTGATTGAAGATGTTGAAAAAATGGCGGCGTCATAAATAAGGTTTCGGAGCAGTGGGTGAAAAGAAACCTGAAAAAGGTTGCCGCCGGCAGTTCCCACTGCTCAACAATTTCCAGGAAACTTGCTTGCCAAGTTTGTAACGCGGGGATTATTGTGTTGACCATTACCTCCAATCCGGCTTGAATTTACACCAATTGTGCTTTTTCAAGTCCTATTGAAGTCAATTGTATAATTGTATCACTGCGGCCAGATTGACAAAAAGCGTCCTACCATTTGACGCTTCAAATCCTCCCATGTTAACACGCTTTTAAAACATTTTTGAAAACAGGTTCTTAATGTATTCTGTCAGCCAATTACATAAGGCTTTGTCTTTTGCTGTTTTTTATTTTTCCGGTTCCAGGTTTTTTAATATTAATTTAAAGGCTTTTTTCAGAAACATAGCGTCCTTGTAAAAAGAATTAAGCCGCCCTATTTTTACCCCATTCAAATAAACGTAATTTATAACCAACCAGTTGCGTATTTTAAAGGATTTGATTTTAGTTAATTTTACGCAGCCCGATGAAGTCAAAACCGCGGGATAACGGCCCAGCCTGTAATAAAGCCGCTGGTCAGTTATGAATATCCATCGGGCATTGCCCGTTTCAGCGTTACCTTTGCTAAATAGCAGGGGCGCTTCATTATCAGGCTCATATTCAGGGAAATCATTTTTTACCAGACCAATGTATTCTTCACTGACGTTGGGATATAATTCCGTATCTCTAAGGTACGGCTTTTCGCTTTTTAACCGCTCAATTATTTGCGGCAGTTTTTGGTTTAACATTTTATCCGCCCATCTTTGGATGATAACTATCGAAATAAAACATTTTTAAGCCACAATAAAGCAAGTATTATTGTAATAGATATTAAAACTAAAATATATTTTTCCCAAAATTTTTCTGGAATCCAGCCAAAAGACAAATCATTATAAAATTTAGCCATTTTACGAAATCTGCGACTAGTAAGCTGATAAAATAATACTGCTATAAAGATTACAATAAATGTTACTTCTATCCATTTATTATCCATAATCTATCATCTCCAAAAACGTATGTTAAGCACATTTGAGGTTATATTTGAATGGTTTTTTATTATTTTAACATGGCGTCAATGTTTTCATCAGTAAATTCATACCAGATAACATCTTCTTTTGCTTCCTGCTCTTTTCCAAACGTACGATATATATCTTCTGACACCGGCTCTTCATCAATATAAAATATATTACTGTGTTTCCCTTCTTCATCAATGCTGTAGGAAAATTCTCCAAGTTTTATTAATTCATATTTTTCTTGTAAAACTGGAAATATCAGCCGGCCATATCCACCAGTAACGTCGCTGGTTGAAAAATCAAATGTTCCATCTGTTTTTAGATTTTTTATGCCTACAATTGGAAAACAATAGCCAAGAACGGTGCCATATTCATAATGTAAAACTTCTATTTGCTCAAGTAGGTCCAATAAGATTTCCGGATACCCGTCCCCATCCAGGTCAACTACTGCAAATTTGAATACTTTCCAAGGTTCATTACGATGATTTCCACGTTCATAATCAAATTCATTTAAATATTTATAAGAATGTTCTTCAGTGCTAACAAGTTCCAACTGGCTTTTCAATACCAACCAATAAGCCTGTTGGTCCTGATTATTTTCGAAATAATCCATTATAATTTCAGGTGATGGTTCACCTTTTTTAATCATTTTAAAATATTCGCCCGGGATTTTGTATTTTGGAATATCCGTTTCAATCGCTCCCCATACAGTTATTAATTGCGGCTGTTTTTCAAATCTTATTAAAAGCTCTCCTTTTTCATATGTCGCAAATTTATGATCCGGCAAATATTTATCAAAAATTAAATTTATCTGGTTTTTATCCCCATGTACTTTTGCTTGTAGCCTTGTAAGCGACTGATAGCCGTCAATGTTAATTTTTGCATAGTAGCCGCCGTCTTTTTTATAAATAGTTATTCCCAAAAAACGGTTTACTCCTACTTTAATATGCTCAGTAAGCGCATAGTAACCAACCCACGATTTTAGTTCATCTTCTTTTAGGGTATAATTTTTTATTATAAAGCCCGAAAAAATAAGAAGCGTTATTATAATGCCGCCAACGACGAATATTTTTTTACGTTTATCTTCGCCCATAGCTTTCTCTCCTGTCAATTATAAGTTTAGGCAGCGTCTGCATAAAGTCAGAAGATGGGAAACCAAATTCAACTGGCTTGAGAAAGAACCTAATTTATTCGGCTCCGCTCCGAGGTATTAATCAACCCTGTTTAGCTCATAAAATCCAATAAACTGGTATACTTCGCCAACCCACAGCATTAAAGTATCATCATTGCGTATAACTATGCCTATAGGCATTAGTAAATACTATTTTGCTGGAATTGGGATTGTATTCTAGATTGCCAACAGGATTGGAGTTTTCATATGTATGCTGCTGGCAGCCCGCCAAAAACAGGGTACTTATTAATAACAATTTTAATGCGATGTTTCTCATAATTGTCTCCAATTAATGTCTGCTGTTATAAATACCATACAAAAACATGTTTATATCTGCATTTAAAAGTGGCCGCTTCCGCGTTATTGATTTGTGGATGATTATTATTAATATTGCTCAAAAAAGCTGCCATTGCCGCACTTATGATGAAAATCACCAAATATTTCATAACTGGATAACCCCTTTCAGCCCTAAATTTGTTTGTGCAAACTGGTGTAAATATTTTGGGCGTACTGAATCCGGGTATCAAGGTTAGGAGTTTTATACAAATTTTGAATAGTTTTTTATTATTTTAACATGGCGTCAATGTTTTCATCAGTAAATTCATACCAGATAACGTCTTCTTTTTCGTCTTGCCCTTCAACAAAAGTACGAAAATCTTCTTCTGAAACCCGTCTGTCCGCAATGTAAAATAATATTTCATATTTGCTTTTACCGTCTACGCTGATGCGGGATACGGATTCTACCAGTTTTATGTATTCATAATTGTTCTTTGAAAACATCAGCCGGGCAAATCCGCCAGCAGCGGCGCTGCTTGCAAAATTAAAAGTTCCGTCCGTTTTTAAGCGCTTGAGTCCTCTATACGGGAAAAAATAACCATAAACAGTACCTTTTTCATAATGCAAAACTTCTACTTGATCGAATAATTCCAATAAAACTTCCGGATTTTTGTCCCCATCCAGATCAGCTACGGCAAATCTCAACACTTCCCAAGGCTTATCAAGGTGATCGCCGTGCTTATAATCAAATTCGTTTAAATATTTATAAGCATTTTCTTCGGAGCTGAAAAATTGTGATTGGCTTTTCAATACCGACCAATAAGTCCGTTTAGCTTGATTATTTTCAAAAATCGCCGGGATTGGTTTTTCTGTTTCCGGGGCGGGTTCATTTTTAACAAGGCCATTACTGATATTGTTTTCTTTTAACATGGCGTCAATATTTTCGTCAGTAAATTCATACCAGATAACATTTTCTTTTGCTGCCTGCTCTTTTTCAAACGTGCTGTATACATCTTTCGTCACTTGGTTTTCAGCAATATAAAATACATTGCTATATTTGCCTTCTTCATCGCTTTCCCAGGAATATTTCCCCAGTTTTATTAATTCGTATTTTTCTTCTGAGAAGATAAGCTGCCCGTATCCAGCAATAACAGATTTGTCAGCAGTATCACCTAAAAAATAAAAAGTTCCGTCTGTTTTCAGATTTTTCATGCTTCCCATTGGAAGGCAGTAACCATAAACGGTGCCGTCATTTTTATAATGTAAAACCTCTACTTCGTATAATAATTCCAATAAAATTTCCGGATGCCCGTCCCCATCCAGGTCAACTACGGCAAATTGGAATACTTCCCAAGGCTGGTCTCGGTAGCCTCCTTTTGTATGGACACTCCTATAGTCATAGTCATAATCATAGCCATAATCATATTGATAATCAAATTCGTTTAAATATTTATAAGAATTTTCCTCGGTGCTGAAAAATTCTATATAACTTTTCACCGCTGACCAGTAAGCCCGCTTGGCCTGGCTATCTTTGAAAGGCACTAAAACAGGTTTCTCCGCCTCATGTATATTGTTTTCCGTTTTTAACGGTTCATCATTAACAGAGCCATTGTTATTATTCGCGGCATCTGCGCATCCCGTTAAAGCCAGGATAATAGTAAGGCAAAAGAGCGCCATAATTTTATTGATTTTTCCCATTCACATCACGCCTGTCATTCAGATTTTAAAAGTTATGTCCTAATTATTATATCTTGCCTTAATTGCCTCAGCATAATCAACGCGATCTCTAAGCGCCCCTTCAGTTTTATCGTCAGGATTTTCATATCCAGCCATAATTACCCAAGTGGCATCATTGATATTCTGCGATTGTAACAGTTTTTGCCAATCATCATAAAATTCCCTATTTTTCGTGGTCAATTCTAAATACATAAATTCCAATTGGGTATTGAGATCCCCTAAATAATTTGTTCCTTTGGTCGCCGCGTATATTTCTAAGCCCGATTTTCTTGAAAAGTGAGTCCACTGTATAATTCCCCAGCCGACGCCATCGTTTATGTTATAAGTTGTTGTCATAAAAGTATTGCATGGTTTTGCTACTTTCCGCATTTTCTTCAGTATAACTTAAAAGACGGTTTTATTCATCATAATAGATAATAGTAGCGCGCTATTCTTTCCAAAACGGCCGCGTTGATAAACCTGAATTCATAATCGACCCTTATGACAACATTACACGTTGTATGTATGATAAAATACAGTCAACTAAGTATATAAATCTCTTTTTCTGTAAAAGGCTACCGTGAAATACGCCGCCATGCTTACAACGGCCATTGCAAGCAACAGATAAAGCAGGCTAATCCCATTTTGCGCCACCATTGGCCCATTGAAATACCACACCGGCGAAAGAAACCCAAGAAAATCAACCGTTTCGCTATATTCAATGATGAAGGCCACAAGGTAAGAAAATATCAATACGATAAACGCAGTGCGCGAGGCCGTTTTATTGCTTTTGAAAAGGGCCGCGCACTGCATCCCTACAACCAAAAAGATGAGTTGCGTAAAAAGCATTCCAGCCGATGTGATGATCACTTGGGGCAAAAGCGCCATCCCTCCAAATAAAGGCAATATGAACGCAACGGAGCCAATACAGGCCGTAAGTGTGAGCACCAGTATGCTCACCAATGCCGCAAGCATTTTTGACAGTATAACCGTACTGCGGGTATAGGGCTTGGTGTACAAAAATTCGCCTGTCTTAAATCGTTCTTCTTTCGTGATAGTATGAACGCCCAACCATGTAGCGAATGGAAACGTAATCAGGCAAAACCAATAGTACATACACGCATAACCGCCCAAATCAGTATTGAGGGGAAGCGCGTCAACACCAAACATAATGCGTACAATGCGGGGAATATCCGCTACTGTAGTGGCTATCACATCCATAGAATCTTGCAAAGAAACAAATTCCACAGCGCCAAACGCGGCGGCCAGCAGCATCAGTGCAGAGCAGATGATTAGTGTTCTGCGACCAAGTTTTAATTCCTTCAAAAAAATCGTTTTCATTTTCATTATCCCCCTTCTAACGTATCACGACATCTTTTTTTCGGTAAATGAAGCTCCCTACAAGGGTGAAGGCTATTACCAAGAAAATCAACCACACCACATACCGCATATCATAGCCGCCCATATCAGCCACGATAGAGCCGCCAAAGTATTTTGGGGGCGATAAAAAGATTAAGATATCCGCGCCGGTTACCTGTGCCATAGTGCCTATGATGATGGTGATAAATAGGGTAATCACCGAAGTAAAGATGGATTTTCGGATTTTTGGCAATATTGTTCCCAAGAAAAAGCCAAACGACATGAACAGGACGCTATTCAAAATAATTGAACAGGCCAACAACACGAATAGCTTGAAGTCAAATCCGGCGGCAAAGATATTCAATGACACGAGCGACGCAAGGAAATATGCGACCCCAATACTCAAAACTGCCACAGCCGCCGCGAACAGCTTTGAGATGAATATTTTTGTGCGATTGTGGGGCTTTGTCAAAAGGAAATCCGCCGTTCCCTGCATATACTCCTTTGTGTGGATTGACAGACCGATGTGCATGGCAATGACCGCAAGCGCAAGCCCGAAAAACCAACCTGTCAAAAAGCCGTACATACCGATGGGCTTTGATAGAAATTCGGCGCTGATATCCACCGCCTGTAAAAAGCTGTTACCATCCACTGTTGCCAGCGTTTCTGTGCGCGCACTCCCATCAGGGTTCGTGGTAATACTTATATAAGGCGGCAGTAAACAGAACAGCAGAACCGAAAAGGCAATCACGCCTCCCAGTATTAGCCCACGCATTTGCCGCAGTTCATATTTGAAAATAGCCATACCGCACCTCCTACTTGTAATAATGCAGGAAAATTTCTTCCAGCGTTGGTTCTTCAATGAAAACATCGCTTACCGGCAAATTATGCAGCTTGCCGAGTATATCGCCCACTTTTCCCATAAACAGGAATGAGGCGCCGGCGCCGTCCTCGTTATAGCTTGCGATACCGGGCATATCGAAATACTCTTGCGGAATTGATTGTTCCGTGGTGAGCGCAATCTTTTTATATCCGTTTTTACGCAAGTCGCTGATCTTCTGTATGTTGATAATTTGCCCCTCTTTGATGATCGCCACCCTGCCGCAGATCTTTTGCACCTCGCTGAGTACATGGGAAGAAAAGAGAATGGTTGCGCCCTTTTGGTTTTCTTCCCGGAGTATGTCAAAAAAGGTTTGCTGCACCAGTGGGTCAAGGCCGCTTGTGGGTTCGTCCAAGATAATCAGTTTGGGGGAATGAAGCAGCGCGGCCACGATACCAACCTTCTTTTTATTGCCAAAAGAGAGGTCGGAAATCTTGCGGCTTGTATCAAGGTTCAGGCGCTCGGCAAGCTCTTTGATTCGTCCGTCAACCTTTTTCCCGTACAGGGCCGCCGCGTAGCTGAGAAATTCCCGTACCTTCATATTTTCGTAATAGCTGCTTTCGCTGGGCAGATATCCCACATCCTTTGCTATCTCCGCCGCCTGTGCGATGCAGTCCTTTCCCCAAATGGCAGCCTTGCCCGAAGTGGGGTGGATAAGCGCAAGCAAGGTGCGTATGGTGGTGGACTTGCCCGCTCCATTGGGGCCGATGAAGCCGTATATTTCGCCTTCCTCCACCGTAAAATTCACATCCACAATCCCTCTGAATGCGCCATAATTTTTTTTGAGATTGGTGATTTCAATAACTGTGCCGCTCATAGGTATTCCCCCTTATAAAAATTGTTTTTCATAAAATCGAGGCATTTGTAGAAATCCGCCATATGTACATCAAGATCTTCCGCGCTAACGCCCATAGGCATCGTGTTGACCAGCCCTTCAGAAGCCCAGGTCAACAATTTCAGCAACAGCGCAGGGTCAGCGCCGTCCTTGAATTTTGTCAGGTCTACCCCCTCAATCATCATTCCCTGTGTGGAAGCGACACCCGCCGAGGTCGTCTTTTTTATCTCGCTTTCAACCTCCGGATCGGTTTCAAAGAACACATTTCGCAGAAATGACAGAAGGGCCGGATGCTGCTTCATCACAGATATCTGAATTTCGGTTGTCAGTTTTAGCTTGTCGAAAAAATCCGTGACGTTTTTATCAAGCCGCTTTTCCATTTCGCCAGTCAGAAGTTTCCCGCAAAACTCAATCAGATAAAAATACAAGTCTTTTTTGCTGCCAAAGTAGTGAAATATCATTCCTTTTGATATGCCTGCGGCTACGGCAATATCACCGGCAGATGCTTTTCGGTACACATTCCGCCCAAAGACGGTAAGCGCCCCGTCTATGATGCGCTTTTGCTTTTCAGGCGGAAGGGCAAAAAACTTTTCCATACGCAACACCTCCAAAATAATAAACCGATTCGGTTTATTGCAGAATATCATAATAAACCTAATTGGTCAATGGGTGTGCAAAAATATTTTCCACAAAAAATATGAATTATTCAGTGTTCAATAAATGCGTATCACATAATTCCATCAACAGCAGATGGACGAATTAATCCAACAGCTATGGGAGGGGAAATATAAGCCCACCCAGTCCGGCGGGTAGAGATACCCAAGGAAGAAAAGGGAAAAGTCAGGAAACTGGGAATCCCTACCTGCTTCGGGCGCGCCTGAAACCGTCCCGCCTTTCGGCGTGACATTTCATCCTTTGCTCATTTCAACAAATCCAGATTTGTTGAATAAAGAAGCGTAAAAAATAATTAAAGGTTATGTCCAACTGCGGTCAGACATAACCCTTGCAATATTATACTGCTGTTCCGTTGTCAAGGTCGGGTAGTATTTTTTTTGAAACCATATCTTTAAAAAAATCTCCACCCTTAACCTTGACAAGGTGAGTGCGGAGATGATTTGTAGGATTAAGTTATTGCTTTGCCAGTCCTGCCATAATGTCGGCAGTTGTAATGTCCTTTAATAATTCTTTCTGTTCTTCGGTATAATTTCCTTCACCTGTTTCATACTGCCTAAGAAAGTATGCCATACCAACTGGAGTTAAGGCTTTGGAAAGAGCTTCAATGCCCATTTTCCGAAGCGCAACAGGATTTCTAAAATCTATCGCTTGATTCATCATAACACCTCCGCAACCCAATTCAATGGATTTTCAACTTTTACTTTTAATGATATTTTGCTTGACAGCTTAATGAGCTTATCATCCGTAGTCAGAAATATGTCAGTTCCGGCACTTTCTGCACAGGCAATATGAAAACTGTCCAATGGTTTTATCCCTATCTGTTGAATTTCAACTGCTCTTTTCTCAATTTCAGCTGTTACCAAAACCCTTTCACTTGCTATACTGCATAGCTCCATGACCTTCTCTTTTTTCGCTGGGTTTGTCATTTTGCTTACTTCAAAATCAATTATATTGCTTCCAATCAAAGTCCAGCCACCTTTATGGCAATGGTTCAAAATTGATAAAACCACTTCGGCTTCTAAATATATTCTGTCTTGCTCCTGATTATCAAAAGGGCGGTTATATGAACAAACATCCATATATATCTTCATTGGCAACACCTCAAATTTAATATTATTGTATGCCAAATTTACAGAAAAATCAATGTGTTTTTCAATCAATGTGGTTAGTCCCGTTTTCCACAAACAGCAGCGGTATTTCCTTTTCCGGGTCATAGTCAGCGTAAACTTTCCGGACATGCTCCATGCGCTCAGGTTTTATGAAGCGGGAGATTTTTCAAAATCATGCGGACAATTTTTTAAGCGGGGCAAACGCCCGAAATTAGCTGAGAACGGAGAGATGAGGGCTGAAAGTGCCAAGAGGCAATCTAAAGACTTTTCGATTCATAATGAAGTTAATCTCCGTTAACTAAAAATAAAAAGAGACAGGAGGCAATGTAAATGACCGTAAAATTAAAAATGCGGGCAACATAACAGCAAAAATGCTATTCAGAAAAAAATCAGAAAAATATTTTAAAAGGATAGTGGGAGAATGTTTAAAAGAAAAGTCCTAAGTATTTTATTGGCAATGGTGTTCCTCTTACAGCTGTCGCCTCTGGGAAGCGGCTACGCGGGGGCGGCGGAACAAAACGGCGATGTGCCGCCTGAGCACTGGGCGGTTCAAAATATCGCCTTGCTACTGGATAAAAAGATTATTGCCGGCGACCAGAACGGCGATATAAATCCCGATAATCCGATAACCAGAGCCGAATTTGTAACCATCGTCAACAAAGCGTTTAACTTTACTGAAACGGTAGCTTTGTATTTTCTTTAACATGTGAGTTTATGGGCAAAAATGGCGATAACGACCACTCAATGCCAACGCGCTTGTTTCTCGCGGCGGCAAATGGTAGAATACGCTTATAGCTGTCGCGCAAAACAGTCGGAGGGAGGTATGGAAACGCAAAACAAAATGACATACACGCCGGGTGTACACGACGGGAAACCGATCATCATGAAGGTTGCGATTGTGTTTTTTTGTATAGAAAACCTGCGCCTATTTATAATTGATTACCACAATTTAGAGGAACAGCACATACGAGGTAGATGAAGTGATAGATAATTATTTGAAAATCGAAGCAAGGGGCATCAGCAAAGCGTTTGGCAGCACACAAGCCTTGTGTGACGTCAGTCTCACCATTGAACCCGGAGCTATCTTCGGCTTCGTCGGCGCTAATGGCGCAGGAAAGACCACCCTCATGCGTATAATCATGGGTGTTCTTCTCTCCGACAGTGGTAAGATACTAATCAATAACCACTCCGTTTCTCAGGTCAACCGCCGTCAAATTGGCTACATGCCCTCTGAGCGTGGCCTTTACGCCAAAATGAAAGTTTTCGAGCAACTCGTCTTTTTTGCTGAGATTCGTGGCATGGAAAAGTCGGAAGCCCGAAAGAGTGCGAGGGAATGGATTGAACGGCTGGACATAGTCCAATACGCCGAAAAAAACCTCGAAACTCTCTCAACCGGCAACCAACAGCGTGTCCAACTCGCCGTTGCTCTTATAGCCAATCCCCGAGCCCTCATTTTAGACGAACCATTTTCCGGACTCGACCCCATTGCTGTTAAAACCATGTCCGATGTCATCCGCGAACAAGCGAGGGAGGGCATGCCGATTCTTTTTTCCAGTCACCAGCTTGAACTGATTGACCAAGTTTCCACCGAGGTCGCTATTATCAGCCATGGTAAAATTATCGCCACTGGTACCCCGACCGAACTCCGCAAAGCCGCCAAAGCCCCGGAAACCATCGAAATCCCAACTCCCCTTGCTGCCATTTTCGGAGACCTCATCGCTGAAGACGAGACCGACCGCGACAAAGCTGTCTCTGAATTCGAAAGGAGGGTCAAAAATGCGTAATGTCCTTCTCATTGCCAAACGTGAAATGCTCGTTAAAATGCGCAATCGTGCCTACATTTTCGGTACATTAGCCGTTGTTGCCGCTATTTTGATCCTCGCTTTTATTAGTTCCCGTGCCGACATGGAAAACGCTTCCACCGCCATGATTACCGAATCTGTCAAAAAACAAATGGAACTCCAAGCTCAGGCAGAGGAAGAAGTAATGGCTCTCCACGGTCTAAATGCCTCAGAAATCAACGCCCAAATCACCCTCCGCTTCCAAGAACTCTGGGAGATCTACGAAACCGAGAATCCAGACAGTGGCGTTCTCGTAGTCCGCTACTGGATTGGTTTCGGTGTAGGTGTCTTATTATTTATGTCAATCACCCTTACTGGTTCGATGATTGCCATCGGCGTTGCCGAAGAAAAATCCTCCCGCATCGTTGAGATACTCCTCTCCAGCATGACCAGCTTTCAATTGATGGTAGGCAAGATTATCGGAATGGCTGTCATCGGTCTGACCCAAATTGTGATTATCCTTGCCACAGGCTATTTTGCGGCTCGTGGTTTTGGGCTGATTGGAGATGTTTTCGCCGGTGTCAACCTCGGTTCCGCAATCTGGATAGCGCTCGGTTTCTTCCTTGTCGGGTACCTGAGCTACGCAACCCTCTACGCTGCCTTTGCAGCCACCGTTTCACGCACTGAAGAAGTCAATGCGGCAATCGCTCCCGTTATGTATATCCTATTGATTCCTTATTTGGCTGTCGTTATCCCAGTATTTGGCAACATCGCCCCGCTCAGATTCGTGCTTGATTATGTCCCGCTTTTCTCGCCCATTGGTGCTACTGTCCACTACTTTCAAGGCGGACTTGATCTATTGCAAGCACTCCTTTCACTCGCCATCTCCCTTGCTGCCTTGCCCCTAATCATGCTGCTTGCTTCCCGTATTTACCGCCGCTCCATCCTCGCCACTGGAGCCCGCCAAAAAATCATCACTATCCTACGTGGAAATTAAACTCCGCTGCATTTTCGCAACCCTGGTCTTTGTTGCGCGGAGCCCTTATTCGGGCTGCAAAAACGTCGTAAACAGCTGGAACATTATGTGCAACTACCTAAGATTGGCAGTATTGACCATCTACGTCGATTTGAATTCCAAACGCAAATTTTGATTGACGATAAGGAGAGCCGGCCATTTCGGGAAAAGACAACAGAATCAAAGCCTTGAAAGTGCTTACGGCAAGCAATTTCAAGGCTTTTCTCATGCCGCGACAAAATTTTTTTGACGTTTGGACATACCCCCTTGACAACATCTCTTCGATGATTCGTTTTGCGTACAATTGAAACAGGGCGGTGCGGTTGCGTTGGAAGAAACCTATGAAACCATAAACACATCCACTTGGCTGGAAATCGGAGGGCGGCCTTTTTTTATAGGGATGCTGACAAACAGACCCCGGCAGTTATATGGCGAAAATATGGCCATATATGCGCATCTGTCTGGCTTTCATTGAATTTTGTTGAAGCGGTAGGATTATAAGGCTTTGAAAAATACCGGAAATGGCCGACGGTGTCTTAGACGCCGCGCCAAATAATTTGGTTGCGCTTTGAATGATAAGGTATAATGCGGTTAGGTAGTGTAGCCTGTGAGAATTTATTTTGATAATTGCTGTCTGAACCATCCGTATGATGATTTACGCGATGACGCCACGCGGTTAGAATGTGAGGCTGTACTTTAGCTTATTGACAAATGCGAAGCGGGAGACTGGGATTTTTTAAACAGCGACGTTTTGCTGGACGAGATACTCAATATGACCAACCCGGCCAAAAGAAAAAAAGTATTGTTACTGTATAACTCAGCTTCAGTCCATATCGACTTAACTGCGGCTATCGTCGTCAGAGCGAAAGAACTGGAACGTTTTTCAATAGTAAGCTCATAAATAAGCCCATATGACGCGCTCCATCTGGCCAAGGCGGAATCCAGGCGGCGCGGATGTTCTGCTGACAACTGACCGCAAGCTGATAAACGCGGCAACTTTACGCATCATGGTAAAGCATATTCAGAGCGCTTGAAGAATTGGCACAATAAAACTGTCTATGAAACAAAAATCATAAACAGCCACACCATTTTTTCTTGCCATTAATCCAATATTTTCCAATTTAAAATAATCGTCCTATTCGGAAAAAGGTTCATATTCATTCTCATTCAGCTGCCCAATCTTCCGATTGAATCGCGGTTACTTTCTTGTAATTCCGTTTTTCCTAACAACCGGAAACCATCCTCATATCTGTGCGGCCGCCAGTCTTTTCCCCATATCGTAAGCCGCTTGGCAGTCTTTGGGGAACTGTTCTAAACGGCGCTTCTTTACCATCTCCACATCAAACGCGGTAGCGGCGTACCTGGAGTAATCCTCAAACTGTTGCGTTTGATAGGCCATAACGTATTCGGCTTCGCCGATGATACGCCTGGTCATGGCGATGAGGCCTGAGAAATAGTCCTTGTAGAATTCGCCGGGCGCGTTCATGGTAAATACCCAGCCTACCTTGGGGCGTTTGGGATAAGTAGGTACGCGGTCCTTATTGTAGGTCATGCCGGGAAAGAAAAAGCGTTCCAGAAAGGAGCGAGTCTCTCCGGTTACGTCGCTGAAATAAATTGGTGAGCCGATGAGAATAACGTCAGCGTCGATTGCTTTTTTAAGAACCGGGGTCAGGTCGTCATTGACAGCGCAACGGGCGAATTTGCTCTCATTTAACAGCTTACAGGAGTGGCACCCGATACACCCTCGGTAAGTCAGATCGTATAAGTAAACTATTTCTCCGGCAGCTCCAGAGATGCCCATAGCGCCTTCAAAGGCGTTTTTAAGCATGGTGGCGGTGTTTCGTGTTTTGTTCGCGGCGCCGCAGATAGCCAGAATGTTCATTTCCTCACTCCTTGCCGGTATTTATAATATTTTAATCTTGAAGAGCAGCAAACGTCAAGGATTGCAGTTATGAAGCGGCAACTCGCAATTGGTTGCCGGGCAGTATCTTGTCCGTAAAGGGATAGCGGCGTCTATAGTGTCGTGCTGTCTATCGGCGTATTCCTCCGTTGGTTTCTGATGGGATAGCCATTCCGCTTTCAGGTGAAATGCCGCTGTTAGCGCAAGATTTTTGGATCGGAACGCGTACCTTTTGGACATTAACTTGACAAAAGGAATATTATTTGTATAATTTTATTTAGTAGATAACTAAATTAGTACACAAAAAGGAGGGTCTTGGTGAAAATTCCCAGTGAGTTAAAGCATAAGCCGGTGATAGTAGTTGAGGATTATGAGAATATAGACGGACGTTATGCCTATAAATCCGATGCGCAAGGTTTGTCTTTGGGGCTGGCGCAATGGAATGACCGCGGTAAAGTGGATATTTCAGCTAAAGTGTGGCGCCATACCGGTGAAAAATGGTCGCGTCAGTCAGAAGAATTGCCTTTGCACCGGGTGCTGGATTTAGCGATTTTGATATGTAGAGCCAGGCAATATATAGGGGAAGCGTACCGCACGGAAAAACTATATGATCCGGAAAAGCCGGAAATAGGCCGCATAGGCCTGCAAGGCGACGCTATGACGGTTTCCGTTTGTTTGGATAATCCCAAACTGGATGAGGATATTCAGCTTCTGAGGCAGGGGTTCAGTGAGGCGGATGAATTACTGGGCGAACGGTTTAGAATTCTGGAACGGTTGCTGAATGAAATGGGCTATGGCCATTGACTAAGGAGTGTCAGCGATGAATAAAGAAAACCGCAAAGAGTTAATCAATAAATATAAACAGGAACAGCAGGAAACCGGCGTTTACCGCATTGTCAACCAGATCAGCGGGCGCTATCTTTTAGGGATCAGCCGGGATCTGAAAGGAGCGAGAAACCGTTTTGGGTTTGCTCAAAAATTTGGCGCCTGCAATGCCTTGCCTGGAAAATTATGGGAAGAAATAAAGACTTATGGGTTAGCCAATTTTGATTTTGAAATTCTGGAAACCGTAATTATAAAACCTGAAATGACGAACAGAGAGATTGAAGAGGAATTAGCGCTGATACAGGAGATTTGGAATGAACGCTTTGAGTCTGAAAAAGCGTACTGATTTGATATAAAAACGAAAAACAATAGGTTGTTATATCTATATTGCTAAAATCCGGCGCAGTTTAGGCTATGCCGGATTTTAGCAGTAGTATGGAAAAATTTTTATCATAATAAGGCGTAAAAGCTATTGCAAATTTATACAAAAATATGTATAATAATAAACAAAGCTATGATAATATAAAAAATAGCGGTTATTATGGCGTTTATCATATTCGGCGGAAGAATACCGTCTCCGTAGGCGGTGAGGTAAAGGCTGGTTTTATGGAGGCTTCAGCGAAAAAGTCGGCTGAATGTAAAAAAATCTCCGGCGAACGTATCCGGTGCGCTCAGGGGCGTATAGGAAAAAAGCCTTGAAGGAGGAAAATTTATGTATAAATTAGCTATTATAGGAGACGGTTATACGGCGGCGGAATTATTGCGGCTGCTGACTTACCACAAACAATTACGGGCGGTAAAGGTTCTGTCCGTGGATTTTATCGGGAAAAGAATGGATCAGATTTATCCGCAGCTGCTGGGCTTTTCTGATTTAATATGTGAGCCCAGCAGGATAGATGATATCAAAGGCGCTTGTGACGCGGCTTTTTTAGCTTTACCGCACGGTTTTTCGGTACCGATAGTGAAGCAGCTTCTGGAGTGGAATATTAAATGCGTGGACTTGGGGGCTGATTTCCGTCTGGAAGACACTAAGATTTACGAGGAATATTATCAGCTGGAGCATGAAGAGCCGGAACTGCTGAAAAAGGCCGTATACGGGATACCTGAATTATACCGTGAGCAAATTAAGCGGACAGACCTTGTCGCTAACCCCGGCTGTTATCCAACCAGCGCCATAATACCTTTGGCGCCGTTACTGGAAAGCGGTTTAATAGAGGATAATATAATTATAGATTCTAAAAGCGGAGTTACCGGAGCGGGACGGGAACTGAGGCCCAGCAGCCATTTCTGTGAAGTGAACGAGGGAATTAGTCCGTACGGAACGGGCGTCCATCGTCACGGACCTGAAATAGCGCAGGAATTAAGCCGCGCCGCCGGAAAGAAGCTGGATGTAACTTTTACCCCTCATTTACTGCCGATTAACAGAGGGATACTGAGTACTATATACGCCCGCTTAAAACCTGGTGTAACGGAAAAAACGGCGCGAACATGCCTGGAAGATAAATACGGCGCGGAGCCGTTCGTAAATATTCTGGCAAAAGGTATGATGCCTAACACCAAATGGGTGTATGGTAGTAATATGGTTGATATCGGCGTTTACGCGGATGAAGACAGCGGAAGGCTGATCCTCGGGTCAGTTCTTGATAATTTAACTAAAGGAGCGTCCGGTCAGGCTATTCAAAACATGAATTTGCTTTTAGGGCTGGAAGAAACGGCGGGGTTAAAAATACCCGGACTTCATCCTTAATCATAAAAATAATACGGAGGCATGAATAATGAAATTATTGGACGGTTCAATTACCGCTCCCAAAGGGTTTTTAGCCCAGGGAGTGAACGCGGAAATAAAAAGTAAAAATAAAAAAGACGTGGGCGTTATTTATTCGGCTTGCCCGGCGACAGCCGCGGGGGTATTTACTCAAAACAAAGTACGCGCCGCGTGTGTTGATATCAGCCGGGAACATTTGCGCAATAATCAGGCGCAGGCTATAGTGGTGAACAGCGGTAACGCGAACGCGTGCACCGGATCCCGAGGCTGGAATGACGCGTTAAAAATGGCGGCCGTAACGGCGGAAGCCTTAAATATTAAGGAAAATGATGTTCTGATAGCGTCTACCGGAGTAATCGGAGGTTTTTTACCTATGGAGCGGATAGAAAGCGGTATCAAAGCGGCGGCGGAAGGGCTTAGCATCACAGGAGCGGCTAATTTAGCCGCTGCTATTATGACCACCGATTTACAGAGTAAAGAAATTGCCGTAGAATTTGACATCCAAGGCCATTCTGTACGAATAGGGGCGACAGCTAAGGGTTCAGGGATGATACATCCTAATATGGCGACGATGTTAGGATTTATAACGACGGACGCGTTCATAAGCGCTTCTTGCTTGCAAGCGGCTTTAAAAGCCTCGGTGGACGTTTCATATAATATGGTGAGCATTGACCGGGATACTTCGACTAATGACGCGGTTATGATACTGGCGAACGGGAAAGCGGGCAACCCGGTCATAGATGACGTTAATTCCGATGGTATGAAAAAATTTCAGGAAGCTCTGGATTACGTAAACGTAGCTTTGTCCAGAATGATTGCCCGGGATGGGGAAGGAGCCACTCATTTACTGGAAGTTAAAGTGGAAAACGCCGCTGATATTCAAACGGCCGGAATGATAGCCAGAACCGTAGCCAGTTCCAATTTGGTAAAAACCGCTATATTCGGGAATGACGCCAATTGGGGAAGGGTTTTATGCGCTGCCGGATATTCCGGAGCCGATTTTTTGCCTGATAACGTTGACGTTTTTATGGGTGAGGTCCAAGTAGCTAAGGATGGGTGCAGCTTTGATTTCTCTGAAGAAGAAGTAAAACCTTTTTTGGAAGCCGAAACGGTTTTAATTACCATTGATCTTAAATCAGGAAATAAAAGCGCCATAGCATGGGGCTGTGACCTGACTTATGACTATATAAAAATAAACGCGGATTACCGTACTTAGGGACTATATCTCTGACTGAAAACAGGTTAGGGCGGCGGTATGAAAATGAGGTTTTATCGAAGAGGAGCTGAAAAAATGCAACATGGCGCGGCTATGAAAAAAGCTGAAATATTAGTTGAGGCGCTGCCTTATATAAAAGAGTTTCACGGAAAAATAGTAGTGGTCAAATACGGCGGGGCGGCTATGGCGGATTGCGAGCTCAAAGCCAAGGTTATGCAGGATATTGTACTGATGAAATTGGTGGGCATGCATCCGATAGTTGTTCATGGAGGAGGCCCTGAAATCAATGAAATGCTGGAACGGTTGAACATTAAGACCGCCTTTGTTGACGGGCTAAGGGTTACCGATGAAAAAACTATGGAAGTTGTGGAAATGGTTTTAGGCGGAAAAGTTAATAAAGAAATTGTGGCGGGACTTAACGCCAGCGGAGGCAAAGCGGTAGGAATATCAGGTAAGGACGACAATCTTATAATGGGGAAATATGACGACCCGCAAAAAAAAATGGGCTTTGTCGGGCAAGTGGAAAGCATAAACCCTGAAATCATAACGACTTTAATAGAAAATTCCTATATTCCAGTTATTGCTCCGATTGGGACTGATAAATCGCAGCAAAGTTTTAACATTAACGCTGATTTAGCCGCTTCAGCTATAGCTGTGGCTCTTAAAGCGGATAAATTAGTTTTACTTACGGATACTCCGGGACTTTTAAAAAATCCCCAGGATCCTGAAAGTCTTATTTCCATATTAAAATTGAGTGAAATAGAGGAACTTAAGCGGAAAGGAGTTATTGCGGGAGGGATGCTGCCCAAAATACAGTGCTGCTATGAGTCGGTCCAAGGCGGAGTAGGCAGTACCCACATTATTGACGGCCGTCTTCCGCATGCGATTCTTTTAGAGATATTTACCAAATCCGGAGTAGGAACTATGGTTATAAACGAATAGGAGGGGTTAAAATGAATAATGCGGAATTGGCAGCCGTTGGGTCTGAATATGTCATGAATACATACGCGCGTTACCCTTTCGCGTTAGTGAAAGGAAAAGGCTCCAGGGTCTGGGATGCCGATGGCAGGGAATATTTGGATTTCATAGGGGGAATTGCGGTATGTGTTTTAGGGCATTCAGACCAGAGGCTAAATAATGTTCTGCGGGAGCAGAGCGAAAAACTGTGGCATTGTTCCAACCTGTTCTGGATTGAACCTCAGATTGAACTGGCCCGGAAATTGGTTCAAAACTCTGGCCTGAGTAAAGCCTTTTTTTGCAACAGCGGCGCTGAGGCCAATGAAGCGGCGATTAAACTGGTGCGTAAATATTTTTACCGCCGCGGCGAGCAAAAACGGCGTTCCATAATTGCTTTCAGAAATAGTTTTCACGGACGTACTATGGCGGCTTTGACCGCTACCGGACAATCAAAATATCAGGAAGGCTTCGCGCCGTTAGTAGAGGGGTTTGCGTATGCTGATTTTAATGATTTAAATTCGGTGCGGGCTTTGATTAACGATGAAGCAGCAGCTGTTATGGTGGAACCTGTTCAGGGAGAAGGGGGAGTAATGCCGGCGGATACCGAATTTATGAAAGGGCTGAGGCAAATATGCGACCAGGAAGGGCTGCTGCTGGTCTTGGATGAAGTACAATGCGGAATGGGCCGGAGCGGACATTTTTTTGCCTTTCAAAAATACGGAGTGATTCCTGACATTGTTACCATTGCCAAAGGTATCGCTGGAGGATTCCCGATGGGAGCGATGTTGGCGGGAAAGCTGCCTGTCAGCGGATTTGAGCCGGGGGATCACGCATCCACTTTTGGGGGAAACCCCTTGGGAACTGCGGTAGGAAACGCGGTGTTTGATATTGTCGGACAGGAAGATTTTTTGCGGCAAGTGCGGGCTAAAGGAAACTATTTACAAAATAAACTCCGGGAACTTAAAGACGGACGCATAATAAATCTGCGCGGACTGGGACTTATGCTGGGATTGGAGCTGAATACAAACCATAATAAGCTGCTCGAAATATGCAGGCAAAAAGGATTGCTGCTGATTGGGGCGGGGCCTAAAGTAGTGCGCTGGGTGCCAGCGCTGAATATCAGCGAAGCGGACATAAATCAGGCGGTGGAAATATTCGCGGAGGCTTTGGCTGAATGGCCGGAAGACTGACGTTACCAAAAAGGCGGGAGGGAAAAAATGAAAGGCTTAACTAACATTATGAGACAGCGTGATTTTATATCGCTGCATGATTTTACTACCGAAGAAATTAAGGTTTTACTGGATGTGGCCGGTGAATTAAAGCGAATGCGGAAATTAGGTATAGCTCATCCTTATCTGCAGGGGAAAACTTTAGCTATGATTTTTCAAAAATCATCCACCCGTACCCGGGTGGCTTTTGAAGTAGGGATGTATCAGCTGGGAGGATACGCGTTGTTTTTAAATCCCCAGGATACCCAGCTGGGGCGGGGAGAAGCAGTAAAAGATACGGCAATGGTGCTTTCGCGCATGGCTGACGGAATTATGATTCGTACTTTTGTCCATGAAGAAGTGCTGGAGCTGGCGCGTTGGGCGGATATACCCGTTATTAACGGGTTAACCGATCTGTTGCATCCTACTCAGGTTTTGGGAGATATGCTGACCATTAAAGAGCGTAAAGGAAAATTGCAGGGCCTTAAATTGGCTTTTTTAGGCGATGGTAACAATGTGGCGCACAGTTTGTTGTTCGGCGGTGCGAAAGTGGGGATGGACGTGGTTATTTCCTCACCGGAAGGCTTTGAGCCTGATAAAAACATTTTAGCGTCAGCCAAAGAAGACGCGTTGAAAACCAAAAGCGTCCTGACTATCGAAAAAGATCCGCAAAAAGCGGTCGCCGGAGCTGATGTGGTGTATACTGATGTTTGGGCCAGCATGGGACAGGAAAACGTGGCCGATGATAAAGAAAAACACTTTGCGGATTATCAGCTTAACAGCAAATTGCTTAATTTAGCCAAACCGGACGCTATTGTTCTTCATTGCCTGCCGGCTAAGCGCGGCAAGGAAATAACCGATGAAGTAATGGACGGACCGCAGTCGGCTGTTATTGATGAGGCGGAAAACCGCTTGCATGCCCATAAGGCGATTATGGCTCTGCTTATGTAGGAACAGGAGGAAAAATAATGCAAAAAATAGTTTTAGCATATTCAGGAGGTTTGGATACTTCCATCATCATTCCCTGGTTAAAGGAAAATTACGGTTATGAAGTTATAGCCTTTTGCGCTGATTTAGGGCAAGGGGAGGAATTAGCGCCTTTACGCGAAAAAGCTCTGAAAACAGGCGCCGCTAAAATATATATTGAAGATTTAAGGGAAGAATTTATAAGCGAGTATATTTTCCCGGTTCTGAAAGCGGGAGCGGTTTATGAGAAAAAATATCTTTTAGGAACGTCGTTTGCCAGGCCGCTTATCGCTAAAAAAATGGTGGAGATTGCCCGCGAGGAAAACGCCGCAGCGATATGTCACGGCGCTACCGGAAAAGGCAACGACCAGGTCAGGTTTGAATTAACGGTTAAGGCTTTGGCGCCGGATTTGAAAATAATAGCACCCTGGCGGGAATGGAATATACGTTCGCGGGAAGACGCGATAGATTTTGCGGTTAAACATGGAATAGACATTCCGGTGACTAAAGAAAAAATCTACAGCAGGGATCGCAATATCTGGCATATTTCCCATGAAGGGGGAGACCTGGAGGATCCGGCCAACGCGCCGCGGGATGATCTTTATGTACTGACGGTTCCCCCCGCGAAAGCTCCGGATACGGAAACCTACGTGGAAATAGATTTTATTCAGGGAACTCCCGTAGCTTTAGACGGTAAAAAAATGTCTCCCTTATCCTTGATGGCTGAATTAAACGTATTAGGCGGAGCCAACGGCGTAGGAATCGTAAGCTTAGTTGAAAACAGGCTGGTAGGCATGAAATCCCGCGGAGTTTATGAAACCCCGGGAGGGACTATTTTATACGCGGCGCATAATGAATTGGAAAGTCTTACTTTAGACCGGCGGACTTTGCATCTCAAAGAACAGCTGGCCATTAATTATGCGGAATTGGTTTACGACGGCAATTGGTTTAGTAAAGTCAAAGCTGCCTTAGACGCTTTTGTGGAAGAAACCCAGCGCAATGTGAGCGGTACGGTCAGAATGTGTCTGTTTAAAGGAAGTTGTACAGCGGCGGGGGTAAAATCACCGTATTCATTATATAATACAGAATTGGCTACCTTTGGCGCTGATGAAATATACAGCCAAAAGGACGCGGAAGGTTTTATTAACCTTTTTGGTTTGCCGCTGAAAGTACAAGCGCTTTTGGAGCAGAATTTGAAAAAGCGGGCATATACAGATTAAAAATGTTATGATATAAGCATAAAATTAAAAAAATGTTGTTTATATTTAATTATATTCAAAAAAGGAGACAATCAATGAGCGAAAAAAACGCGATTACTATCAGTCAGATAATGATGCCGTATCAGGCTAATATTGCCGGTAATGTTCATGGCGGCGAAATACTTAAAATCATGGATAATGTGGCGGGAGCGGCAGCGGGAAAATATTCCAGATCCAATGTGGTCACTGCTCGTGTGGATGAAGTCCAGTTTTTATTACCGATATACGTGGGGGCTTTTTTAAGCTGCACGGGTAAGGTTGTTTATGTGGGAAATAGCTCTATAGAAGTAATGGTAAGCGTTGACGTGGAAGATTTGAATACGGAAGATGAGCCTAGGAAAGCTTTAAGCGCTTTTTTTACGATGGTGGCTTTGGACCGCTCAGGCAGGCCGAAAAAAGTAACCCCTTTGATACCTGGAACCGATGAAGAAAAAGAATTATTTGAAATTGCGAGAAAAAAGCATCAGGACATAAAGATAAAGAAGAAAAAGGATTACAGCTAAACATGACGTGTTCTGGGCGTTTAGCGGAAAGCTATTGTTTTCCGCGGGAGGTTTAAAGAAATAATAGAAGCGTTGAATTCGTTAAAAGGCAAACTTAAATTGTTGGATTTAATGAAATTCAAGTCTTCGGTTATGGTATCAACATGCCTGGAAAAGCTTTCAGGCGCGCCCCGAAAACCAAAAAATTATTAAGGTGCGATGGCTGCTGCTAATTTTATTTTACATAGAAATTACTAAATAATTAATATAATATATTGATTGAGGGAATAAGGTAATAAGGCCTTAATAATTATTAAAATATGGCAAAACAAACAGTAATCTCAGTTTTTGTGTGATTGCTAATAATCCTTAGCGGGGTAACATTATGATGAAGCGATTGAACAACATTAAGTTTGTTTTAACGCTTTTTTATAAGAAAAACCTTTATGGAATACAGCTTGCCGGAATAGCTGATATGCTTATCAGGCGGGAAAGGAGTGTATTGATAATATGCCGGTCAAGGTATTGGAAAATCTGCCTGCTAAAAAAATACTGGAGAGCGAAGGCGTTTTTATTATAACTACAGAAAGAGCCGAACATCAGGATATCAGACCTTTAAAGATACTCATTTTAAACCTGATGCCTGAAAAAACGGAAACAGAAGTGCAGCTGCTGCGGTTGCTGGCTAATTCTCCATTACAAATGGAAGTCGAACTGCTGCAGGCTGCTACACATATAACCAAAAATACGGCCGCGGAATACCTGGATCAGTTTTATACTACTTTTGACGAGGTCAGAAATCAAAAATTTGACGGGATGATCATAACGGGAGCGCCGGTAGAGCTGATGCCTTTTGAAGAAGTGGATTACTGGCAGGAACTGAGCACTATATTGGAATGGAGCAAAAAAAATGTTTTTTCGGTTTTGCACATTTGCTGGGGTGCTTTAGCCGGATTATACTATCATTACGGAGTTGAAAAATATGCGCTGCATAATAAGATGTCCGGAGTTTTTAAACATAAGACCCTGATAAAAGAACATCCTCTTTTAAGAGGATTTGACGATGTTTTTTACGCTCCGCATTCACGTAACAGCGATGTTAAAAGAGAAAACATAGAAGAGGTTGCGGAACTGGAGCTTTTGGCGTATTCCGATGAAGCCGGAGTTTATTTAGTAGCCAGCAAAAACAAACGGCAGGTTTTTGTATTCGGACATGGCGAGTATGATAGGGAAACTTTGGCCAATGAATATTCCCGGGATATAAAGAACGGTTTGAATCCGGAAATACCCAAACATTATTTCCCGTCGGATAATCCGGGCAAATCGCCTGACACTAATTGGCGCAGTCACGGAAATATGCTTTTCGCCAACTGGCTTAATTACTTTATTTATCAGGAGACTCCGTATGACCTCGATGAAATTTGTTAAGGAAAACTGCCTTGAAGAATATCCTCCGAAATAGCCAAAATAGCGAGCAAAACGCTGAAAAGGATTATTTTTTAATGTTTAAACTATTGTATATTTAAGCTTAAATAGCCGATAATAATACAATAAAAATTAAACTCTTTAAGCGGGATTTTGAAATATTTTGCTGAGGAAGTGAAAGTTAAAATGCTTAGGGTAATTAAATAATGAGGAGGTCTCTGATAACTGACGGCGTGCCGAAGATGTACGGTGGGGGTTATCGTTATTAGAGGTTTCCTGATGAATAAATTATCTTTATCCTTGAAAAACAGGGATGACGGCGGCAAATGCTTGAAAAAACAGAAAAAAGTTTGCTATTCACATATTAAGGTATTTTTAGTATAATAATCGTGTAAAAAAGGGAAATAAACTGAAAGGGGCAGATAAAGTGTTTAGAAAAGCGAGAGGTTTTGTGGCAGGGATACTGACGGGGGTGTTTTTAGTAACCTCGATAAGCGCGGCGTGGGGAGATTCAGTCGGAAGAACCATAACGGCTTATTACAATAACATTAAAATATATGTGGACGGTAAATTAATAAATCCTTTGGACGGCAGCGGCAAGCCGGCGGAACCGTTTATTTATGATGGTACTACTTATTTACCGGTACGGGCCATAGGCGAGGCTTTAGGGCAGAATGTTACATGGGATGGAGATACGCAAAGCATTTACATAGGGCAAAAGCCGCTGACGGAAGTTCCTAAAGTGTGGATTAACGATATGAATTCATCCAGTGCGGATGTTTATGAGCTGAGAGCCTGGACAGCCAGTAAAAAAGACAACACCGGCAAAACATATGCTCACGGAGGCTTGCAGATAACTTCCAAGGGAAGAAGCAGCGGGGCGGAAAATATAACCTATAAGCTGAATTCTGATTATATTTCATTTTCCGGAACGTTGGTTTTGGCGAATGATTATAAAGACACTGACTGCAGTACCGTAGTAAGAATATACGGGGATGACAAACTGCTCTATACCAGTCCGGAAATAATTAAAGGTTCGCAGCCAACTGACTTTAAAGTAAATGTTGAAAGAGTTATGAATTTGAAAATTGAAATAAAAACGGAAAATCTGCAAAGAAGCAATTATTCGGGTGTCACACAAATCGGCATTGTTGAGGCCGGGTTGAAATAGAAGAAGCTACGCGCAACAGGATTTTATGAATAGATGAGCGAGCAATATTTTATAATAATGCTCGCTTTACTGCTTTTTTATCATATTTTACAGGAAAAAAGAGTGTTTCTTCAATTAGCGTTAAAAAGTATTAAACTAATGCTTATAATACTTTGAGGGCAGTGGATTAATATTAATAAAGGAGAGAGCGCATGATTTATCAGGGAATATATAATAGTTTATTGGCTCAGAAGCTTATTGGTGAGTTCGCAAAACGTAATATAGAAGGTTTTTATTGTGAAAACAGGCAAGCCGCTGTAGAGAAGATATTGGAAATCATTCCGGAAAGTGAAACTGTATCTTGCGGAGGGTCGCAGACTTTGCGCGAATTAGGTTTACATGAAATATTAAAAGAAAAGCGCTATAATTTCCTGGATCCGGATGATGCGCAAGGAGGTTCGGCCAAAGACGAAATAGCCCACCAGGCTCTGGCGGCTGATTACTTTTTAATGAGCGCTAACGCCGTATCAATGTCAGGAGAACTAGTAAACGTAGACGGATATGGGAACAGAGTGGCTGCTCTTATTTTCGGGCCTAAACATGTGCTGGTTATAGCCGGTTTAAATAAAGTTGAGCCTGATCTTGCAACGGCTGTACTTCGTGTGAAAAATTTCGCGGCTCCGCTGTGTATGTTATTGTTCAAGCAGGATTATGTGTCTTATGATGAATTGGCTCAGGCTGCCGCTGAAGCGTGCCGGCAGATGGTAATAACCAGGTCGGCGCCGATACAAGGACGGATAAAGGTAATTTTAGTGGGTGAGAATTTAGGTTTTTAATGAAAAATTCTGTCACCATAAGTTATATAAAAGAAATATAATTATAAATAAGGGATTATAATATAAAGAAATTAAATCAGCTTAATGAACAAGAACAGGCTGGAAAACCAGTTAACTATAAGAGTTAGTTATAATTGTTGACAGCTGATAAAATTAGTGTTATATTTCCAACCAATACATACTGTACATATAGATTATATAAGAATTAAATGGAGGCGAATCAAATGAAGGTATATGCTGATAATGCAGCGACGACAGTTGTCAGTAAGGAAGTTGTGAACGCTATGCTGCCTTGCTTTACCAAAATATATGGGAACCCTTCCAGTGTCCATACTATAGGGCAAGAGGCGGCCATAGAGCTGGAAAATGCGCGCAGTACAATAGGAAAATGGCTTAATGCTGAACCCAGAGAAATATTTTTTACTTCAGGAGGAACCGAAGCGGATAACTGGGCTATCCAAAATGCCGCCGCTATTGGCGCTAAAAAGAATAAACGTCATATAATTTCCAGTAGATTCGAGCATCATGCGGTGTTGCACACTTTGAACAAACTGGAAAAACAAGGTTTCGAAATACAGTTGCTGGAAGTTTACAATGACGGATTGGTCAGGCCCGAGGATTTACAATCGGCGTTAAGGGAAGATACAGCCTTGGTAACCATTATGTACGCCAATAATGAAATAGGCACCGTCCAGCCTATTTCACAGCTGGGTAAAATATGCCGCGATCATGGGGTTATTTTTCATACGGACGCGGTTCAGGCAGTAGGACATGTGCCGATAGACGTTAAAGAAGAGTTTATTGACTTGCTTTCACTTTCAGCCCATAAGTTTCACGGACCTAAAGGAGTAGGGGCCTTGTACTGCCGTAAAGGGCTTCCGCTGAATGTTTTTATTGAAGGCGGAGCGCAGGAACGGGGAAAACGGGGCGGGACCGAAAATATTCCTTCTATCGTAGGGATGGCGGTAGCTTTGGAACAAATAAGCCGTAACATGGAGCGGAACAGCGATAAAGTTTTTGCTTTGCATAACACTTTGATTGAGGCTTTAAGCGCTATACCCCGCAGCCGTTTAAACGGCAGCAGAGAAAAAAGGCTGCCGGGGATTGTTAATTTTTGCTTTGAAGGGATTGAAGGAGAAGCTATGCTTTTGATGCTGGATGCGTTGGGTATATGCGCTTCGTCAGGCTCCGCCTGCACTTCGGGCTCCTTAGATCCCAGCCATGTACTCCTGGCCCTGGGGCTGCCTCATGAAATAGCACATGGTTCTTTACGAATGTCGTTTAGCGAGTATAATAATAAAGAGGAAGTAGATTATATTATTGAAAAATTGCCGCCGATAATTCAACGACTGCGTAGTATGTCGCCGGTGTGGGAAAAAATTGAAAGGGGAGAATAACCTGTGGCTTACAGTAAAATAGTTATGGATCATTTCGAGAATCCGCGGAATGTTGGTAAAATTATGGATGCCGATGGAATAGGAGAGGTTGGTAATGCTGTTTGCGGCGATATAATGAAAATATATCTTAAAATTGAAGATGATACTATCTCGGATGTGAAGTTTAATACATTTGGGTGCGGCGCCGCTATCGCGGCCAGTTCTATGACTACCGAACTGATTAAGGGAAAGACGGTAGACCAGGCTCTGCAGTTGACTAATAAGGCGGTGATGGAGGCATTGGACGGATTGCCGCCAGTTAAGCACCATTGCTCGGTTTTAGCGGAAGAAGCAGTTAAAGCCGCTATTGACGATTATTATAAAAAGCATAATAACAAAGAGGTTTGCGGCGCCAGTACCTGCGCTACCGGCAAATGATCAGATATTTATTTGACGTATTGAACGAAGCGTCCGGAGGCTTTTCGTTTAATACGGTGTTTTTTCATAAATCATGGAAAAAATTAATGGATTGATTATGAAATTGACGTGAAATAACAGGATAAATATTTTTATATTAAGAATATCGGCGGTCTGAAAAAGGAGCATAATTTATATTGGATGTTAAAGAGCATGTCAATAAGCTTAAAGCTGAAAGAAACGCGGTCATATTAGCTCATTATTATCAGAGTCTGGAAGTTCAGGATGTGGCGGATCAGGTTGGCGATTCCTATGCTTTGGCTAAAATGGCGCAATCAGCCCGCCAGGATGTTATTGTTCTTTGCGGGGTGCGTTTTATGGCTGAAAGCGCTAAAATATTGAACCCGGATAAAACCGTTTATTTGCCGGCTTCCGCCGCCGGCTGTCCGATGGCGGATATGATTGAACCGGACGATGTCATAAGCCTGAGAGAACAATATCCTGATGCTGCTGTAGTTTGTTACGTGAATTCTTCGGCGGCGGTCAAAGCAGTAAGTGATATTTGCTGCACCTCTTCTTCAGCGGAAAGGATTGTGCGTTCGTTGCCGCAGCGGCGGATTATTTTTATTCCCGATCAAAACCTTGGTTCATACATAGCAAAATTAGTCCTGGATAAAGAGATTATACTGTTTCCGGGCTATTGCCCTACTCATCATCGCATTGTAGCCGCTGACGCTGAAGCGGCCAGAAACGAGCATCCAAACGCCAGAATACTGGCCCATCCGGAATGCCGTGAGGACGTACTTGCCTACGCTGCTTATATCGGCAGTCCGGCCGGTATTGTAGAGCAGGCGTGTAACAGCGCGGAC
>JAISWS010000142.1 GCA_031270725.1 Syntrophomonadaceae bacterium
GGAAGGCTTCCCCATTTTTAAAGCAGGCGTAAAAGGCCATAAGCGAATCATTAAGCAAATTTAGAATTTCTTCCATTTTTTTATATAGCACTTTGGAGAGTTTTATGCTATGCTGTATGTATAGCTTTTTCCAGTGGCATCCTCCTTTGTCGAAATAAGGATACCATATTTCTAAGGAGAAGGCTATACTTTCTTTGTGGATTTATTTGGAAAGATTTGAACTCTCAAGTATACTTAGAAAAGTTGCAAAAAATCCGACATTGAAGCCTGTTTCCGCTAAGACCCGCTCCATGCGTTCAAGGAATGGAGGGATGTTTTTTTCTTCCTTATATACCGGAACGATTATTGAAATTGTACATGCCTTCTCTTGCAACATACCACACCTCTGATCATTTTTTACGAATAATGATATTTTGCCCATCCAGACAGTACTCATCGTTTGAGACTAAATCGCATATAATTCTGCCGACCTCATCCGGCTGCATAATCACGGTTTGGTCCTCGTCCGGAGCGAGTTTCTTGCGTAAGGCTGTGGCGCAGCGTCCCGGCGAAACGCAATACACCTTAATTCTGTATTCCGCCAATTCTTCGGACAAAGTCTGCGACAGTGAAACCAGCGCAGCCTTTGAGGAAGCGTAGCTTAACCAGCCCGGGCGGGCCGTAACCCCTGCCGTTGAAGCCACATTTAAAATTTTAGACGGTCTGTCGTTTAAGCGCATAAACCTGACGCATTCCCGTATAAGAACAAAGGGGGCAAATACATTGACCTCAAACGTTGTTTTCATATTTTCCAGCGAAGTCGTCAGCAGCGCCTGGGGTTCTGTATATCCCGCTATGTTTAAAAGGCATTGGATATTTTCACATTCCATAAAAATATCTTGTACGAGAATCGGAATTGCGCCAAAATCCGTTAAATCAAAGGCTTTCAAAATAATTTTTTTCTTATTCTCTAAACAGATCTTGGTTTCAGCCAAAGTTTCCGAATGCCGCCCGATTAGTACCAGCGTGTCATAGTCGGCCCGCCGGCTCATTTCTACGGCGGTAGCTCGGCCAATTCCGCTTCCCGCGCCGGTGATTACACATGTCACAGGTTAGTCCCTCCCGATAATATATTCTTTGTAGATGAACTCGCCTAATATTAAGTCAATTGGTTCTGTTACTTTAATATTGCAGTGAGAGCCAGGGAGGATTTTAATCTCCCTGCCAGTATAGTAATACAGCATACTTGCGTCTTCCGTAAAACGTTTTCCTTCGGCTGCCGCCCTCTGATGAACATCTAATATCGGCTGCCGTCCAAATTTTTGCGGCAGCTGAACGTTCAAAAGTTCAGAGCGCTCTAAAATGTTGGAAATGAATCCGTTTTTTTTAAGTAAAACCGTGAAGGGTATATCAGCGCCGTAAATTGCGTCCTCGCATGGTTCGTCAATCAGCGCCTGAAACTCATCGGTGGTTACGAATGGCCGCGCGGCTTCATGTATAATCACATTATCCTGTGACGCAGCCAAGATGCCGTTTAAAACGGATTGCTGACGGCTCTCCCCGCCATCAACTATCAAATATTTTTTTTGAAGCATATAAGCGTCAATGTTTGCGGCCAACAACTCTCTGTACTGAGGAACGCTGACCAGGATGATTTCTTTAATAGAAGAAATCTTTTCCAAACGCTCCAATGTATGCATAAACATTGGTTTGCCTGCCAGAAGCAGGAACTGCTTGGGAGATGCCTGCTTCATTCTTGTGCCAGCGCCTCCCGCGAGTATAATCGCTGAATACTCCATTCCTTTACCTCCTTCTGTCGAGTCTATTTTTAAAAATAATATTATTTAAAATAAATTCCATTTGCTTGGCTGCTACCGGCTGTTGATTTTCAGGCGAATAGAATATGCGTTTAACCCGTTGCCGTTCATCTCTGTAATCGTCTTGTCCTTGAAGAATTTTCTCTAATTCTTCCATTAACTGGTCAAAATCAAAAACTTTTGGACCCGGGGTTACTGTGTCATATTCAAAATTCAAATCCCATTTTTGTAAGTATTCCTCTAAATCATAGCAAAAAAAGATAACAGGCCGGTCTAACAGCAGATAATCCGTGTAACAGCTGGAATAGTCTGTTATCAGGATGTCCGTGTATTTCAAAATCATTTGTGAGTCTAAATTGTAGTTTTCTTGCGTAATATCAATCACATTAGGAAATTTATCTCTCTGCTCCGCTCTGCCGGTAAGAAACCGATGATGCTTTACAATAAAGATGTAGCCAAACCTTTGCAACATTTCTGAAAGACGTTGATAATCAATGTTATTACCAATACTGCTTTCAGCCTTGCCCTTGTTTTTGCCATAATTGCGATGTGTGGGCATGTAAGTAATAACTTTTTGGTTTTTGAAATAGTCTGGCAGAAAACCTTCTTCCAGCGAATCATCAAATAGCACGTCATTTCTAGTTTGTCCCAAATTAAAAATGTTGCTGACGGGCACGTTATATGTATCAGGATAGTAAGCGCTGACATTCTCACTTGTAGAAACCACATATTTTTTTGCTGTCATATTGGTCTTTACAAATATCATAGCTAAATTTTTTCTTAAACCATTTGTCCAGCGAATGACTCTTCCTCCATAAGAGTTCTTGTTTCTGAACCATGAACATTTCAAACCAACGCCATGCCATAAGTTTACAGAAACAGCGCCTGCCATACACAAAAACCAAAAATCGTCTTTAATAGAATGTGTCATAATTGCCGTAGCGGCTCTTAACTGCATCCAAAATCCTTTCCTGGATTTTGCCATATATGCTTCATACCCCTTCTCTCTTAAAACATTAAGCGTATCCCTATTTTTCGTAATCCAAACCGCTTGTATTTCAGGATGCTTCAATGCTTCCAAAAAAAGATACTTACTGTTTCCCGCAAAACCATTTCCAGCGTCGGCGCCAAAAACAATCAGGTTTTTTCTTTTGGGAAATGGCTTTAACAGATAAAATATGCCTGTTGTGATAATACGCACAGACACTTGATTTAATCGCTTTAAGGCGCGTGCCGCTGCTTTGCAATTTTTCTTATGCTGGGGAATGTGCCCAAAAAAAATCAGCAGGGCGATTATACTCAACAAAATATGATCAAGCATGCTACTACACCTCACAAATTATTTGTTTGCCTTATATTTTTTAAACGCTTCACCAGCATCCCCGTCGAAAACCAGTCTGCCCTCGGACAAGTACAGCACCCGTTCGCATAATTCCTCAATAGCGGACAAGGTGTGGCTGACATACAGTACCGTAACCTTGTTTTCAACCATGGATTTAATTTTCTGGTTGCATTTTTCTCTGAAATAAGAGTCCCCTACGCTTAAAGCCTCGTCTATAACCAAGATGTCCGGCTCTGTACTCACATTTATGGCGAAACCAAGCCGGGTCCGCATTCCGCTGGAATAAGTCCGAACAGGTTGGTCTATATATTCGCCTAATTCAGCGAACTCGATAATTTCGTTTTCAATGCTGTGTACTTGCTTTTTGGAATAACCCAAAATATACCCTTTAAGAAAAATATTTTCCCGCCCAGTCATTTCAAATGAAAACCCAGCTGTTAATTCTAAAAGCGCGCCCACTCGCCCATGTATATCCACTGTTCCGCTGCTGGGAAAAGTAACGCCTGTAATTATTTTCAAGACTGTACTTTTACCCGCGCCGTTTCTCCCGATTATTCCAACCACTTCACCTTTTTTAATTTCAAAACTCACATCTTGTATCGCCATATGCTGCCTAAGCAATTTCTTTTTGTAAAAAAGAGCGGCAAACTGCTCGCTTTCATTTTTAAACAACTTATAGGACTTAGTTACATTCTGAAATTTTATAATAATGTCATCTTCCATATTTCGTACATTCATAATACATCAGCCATGTCTTTCCTCGTCTTTTTATAGTTGTATGCGCCTATACATAAAACAATCAAAAATTCCGCGAAAAAAATCAGTAATTCCTTTCCGTCACGCCAAAACCATTCTTGATATAAAAAAGTTTTTCTATACCCATTTACAAAAAAATTAACAGGATTTAGCATTACAAAATAGTGCAGCCAACGGTTATCAACATTACGGCTGTCCCATAAAACACCTGAAACCCAGAACACCCCTGTGACGATTGATGAAACAAAATTTTGGAAATCTCTGCTGAATACGCTCCAACTTCCCAGCGTCCAAGAACACGCTAAGAAGAACAAGAACATCAGCGCTGCGTACAGAAAAAACTGAATATGATAAACAGACGGTCTATAGCCTGCCAGAATCAAATATATATACATCAGTATGACAAGTCCCATATGCACAATAAATTTAGAAATCGCTGTAAAAGTGAACACTACGGAAATAGGGAAACTTATTTTAGTTACGTATTGTGAGTTTTTGCGAATACACTTCGCCCCTCCGATAATCATATCGCGCATGAAAAACCATGCTATAAAACCTGCCAGCATAAAATCAAACCTGGGGAAACCCGCAATCATACTGCTCGCCCTAATACCGGCAAGCATAGTAAACCAAAACATAAGCAAGGTAATAAGCGGTTTAAGCGCCAGCCAAGCAAATCCTAATATCGAACCTTTACACATTGCCTTTAATTCGAGTAAGGATAAGGTCCAAATTTGCCAGCCAAATCCGATATGTTCCTTAATAATACCGCGCAAACTGTTACCTCCTGTCACCCATAAAAGACCTTGGACGCAGCGGCTTCCTCAATTAAAAACGAGCTTTGTGGCGGCTTAACGCCTGGGTTTACAGCACACACCCTTTCTAAAATACGCTGAACGGTATTGCCGTCACATGACGACATATATTTTTGCCTAAAACTTTCCCAGCGCTCTGGAGAATAGTTGCTTTGCGCATTTTCTATTGCGCCGGCTAATTCTTCACGGGTATAGACTACAGGGGCAGGAATTTCATTTAAAGGTATGTATATCCCTCTCCGTTGTTCGTATTGATCGCCGTCAGGCAAAAACAAAATAATAGGTTTGCCTAACAGTGAAAACTCAAACAAAATTGTAGAATAATCCGTAATCAGCACATCCGCTGCGGGAAATATTTCGCTGGCGTCCATCTCCGGCTGAAATAATCCTGCTGCTCTTGGCGCGTGAGGGTGCTGCTTGACGACAAGGCACCAATCCTCTTGTAAATTTAATTTGATTATATCTTCCACACCTGCGGTGTACGCCTGTTTTACATTACCCCGAAACGTAGGTACCCATAATGCGATTTTTTTATTTGCCAACTGGGGATATTTGCATAGCAATTTCTCCTTACAGGAATGGACATAGTATTGATTAAACAAACAATCGGTTCTCGCGATTCCAATAGGAACACATATTCCTTTATGAAGCCGCATAGCGCTTTCGTAATAGGTTACGCATTCCGGAGAACTGACGGTTACCAAGCTGTAATTTTTAAAAAGATTCCCTCGATAAAGAACCCGACGAACAAGGGCGCGGCGAAGCCGCGTTTTCGCCGCGTCTTTTGCGGCAAAAATTCCGAAGCTCTCGGGAATATCCTCCGCAGAATCATATCCGAATTTCTTTAAAATGCCGGATGCATGCCACAGCTGCACAACCGTAGTTTCCTTGCGTTTCTTGCATGAAACAACCGGAAGAAAATAGTCACATATGAAAACATATCGGGCAACCGCATATGAATACATAAAAACAGCAGCAAACTTAGCTATTTGGATTATTGTGCTTTTTTTGTTCTCTATATAATGCTCTTGTATTTGGAAACCAGCGTCTATAAGTGCGTCGTGAATTAACTTCAAACTGTAGGGCCGCTGTTCACTGTGCATATCCGCCAGCAAGACCAATTTATCATTTACCTTTCTGCCTATACAAAAAAAATAATATAAAGCAGGAAATAGTACGCTTTGCAAAATCTGCTTAATTAATTGCGCAAAAAACAACGCAATCTCTTTTATTGAAAATCTTCTGTCCATTGCCATTATCTTCTTTCTGTCGTATTATAGTCGTATGTACACATAAGTCGGCAATTGTCGTGAAGTAATGTACTTCATGAAAACTTTCCTGAAATCTAAATGGAATAAGGATTTGAGGCAGATAATAAAAAGATTTGACCAGAATTTTGACGGCGCATAGAAAAAGAATAGGCTTTATACACTATTTTGAAATACTCCTGTATCTCTGTAAAACGGGAACTATCTCTGTTTCTCTCTATATTTTATTTTCGGGTTTTGACTAGAATTTTGACGGCGAATAGAAAAAAATAGCTTCCGCATACAAATTTTTCGCCGTGGCGAATGTTTTTAAAAGTTACGTAAAGCCTTTGTTTATCGCTATTAGAGCCTCTTGAACTATTTTGGATTTTTTTGCGGAATTGAAAAAATTTCCTTTGACAATATCCTCATTTGCGAGTAAGATAATCTAAGAATTTTGAATTTTCGGCATTCTTAGCACTTTCGCGAAGTACATTACTTCATGAATATTTCGATTCAATGACTACATTAGGACGTGTTTGAAAACTGGATTCCAGCGCGAAGCGTCGAGCAAGCTCGACTATCATTGCAGCGGTTTTATTCGAAATTTTGCGCTTTGGGGAGTTTTCAAACACGTCCTAGTGCTGTATCCGCTTATAAATCATAGTAGGGGTGAACCAACGGACAAATCACCGCAACGGACAACCCACCGCAACGGACAACCCACCGTTAGGGTTCGCCCGCGGCTCCGTGGTATTTGCGGTTAAAACTATCGGCCGAAAATATTTATTTCTTCTTTAAAATATCGG
>JAISWS010000158.1 GCA_031270725.1 Syntrophomonadaceae bacterium
AAAGCAGATAGTGGAAATCAAAATTTTTCAGCGCGTAAAACAAATGATTTATGAACGATACCGGTTCTAAATTGCCGGATAATTTTCGCAGCAAGGCGTATTCCTGATCTTTGCTCAAAGTAACATTCTGATCCAGGTATTTTTGGTATATAAATTTCCCTAAAGCCGGCCTGGTCATGTTCAGGACATTAAAAGCATAGGCTTGTTTTATAAAATAGCAGGCTTCCTCAAAGCCTACGGTCACCATATCTTTCAGGTAATTTCTTTCCTTTTTGTATTTACTTATGGGAATGTTTTCTATTATCACGAAACTTTGGACGCCCCGGGCGGAAAAAGAAAGCAGAAAACATTCCAAATCTACGCGCCCGTTTTCTCTAAGCCAGGCAATATCCAAAGACAATTTCCCCGTGTCTCTGGTACAATTGGCGAAAGCTCTGTAAAAAGTTCCGGCCGGTCCGGGTTCGTTGTCAATATTTATACCGGACATGGAGTATTTTTCCAAAGAACGCTTGACCAGCTCATTCCATTCTTTTCCGTACTCCATGCGTAACAAATGCATAAATTCAACCACATTGCGGTCATAAAACAAAGCGACGGACTCAAGCAAAGGGACGCGTATATTATATGGTATTTCTTCCAGTATTTCCAAAATAGCTATTTTACCTGTGTTATTTTTAATTAAACGGTTAATGTCGCACATCATATTTTTTACAAACTCTTTGGAGATATAAGGTTTTCTGTTTTTCATAATCATGCTACCTCAAAAATATATACTGTGGATTTGGCCGGGATATTATTTATAATTAATGTTTTATGTATATTTTTAACCAAATAGCCTAAACTAAATTCGGTGATGCGATTGTTTACAAAAATAGTCAGTTTGATATTAATAATCTTACTGGGAGGTACTACTTTATATCTGATAATCAAAAATTTACTTCCGGTAATGTTTCGCAAAAATCAGTAATAGCTGACAATCACATTTTCTTCAAGTTTTTCATTACCCGCTGCCAGGGGTGAAAAACTTGAACCTCCATCCCCATGTTTGATTTTACGGTTCCAAAGTTTAACGCTCCAGAATTTTGAACGGGTTATACGCGACCTCATAATCGTACACGTCAATTTTTTCTATCCGTTTTAAGCGTTTTATTACGGCATAGGTTACAGGGGTAGCCAAAATCTCATATCCTATTTTAATTAAATACTGGCTGACTGTCATCTGCATCAAAACCGCGCCTGTTACTTGCCCTCCGAAAGCCAAACCGATAAATATAATGGAATCCAGCCCCTCCCCCAGTAAAGATGAAATAATGGTCCGGAGCCAAAGCCACCGCCCCCGCGTCATTTTTTTTATTTTAGACAGCACGGCGGAGTTCACGAATTCGCCGGCCAGATAAGCGCAAAGCGAAGCCGCCACTACTCTCGGCGCCCTTCCTAAAACCGTCTCAAAAGCATCATTGTCCGGGAAAAAATCCGGCGAAGGCAAAAATAAAATTAAAGAAAAAACCGCCGCCATCAATAAGTTAACGGCCAAACCCGTCCAAATGACCAAACGCGCCTGTTTAAAGCCATATATTTCCGTAATAACATCCCCTAGTATGTAAACCAGGGGGAATAATATTATAGCCCCCGGCAGAACCTGTCCGGCTATGACAATTATCTTTCCGGCCACTATATTGGATAATAATAACAAGCTCACAAACAAACAAGAGATAACCAAAAAAATCCTCGATATTTTAATAACCGATACCACCTAATCCTTGAGTAAAATTCCCGCTACAATGATTTTTTGCATATCGCTGACCCCCTCAGTCAGCGGTCCGAAAATCGCGTCCCGATAGTCGCGCGCGGTTTTATAATCTTCCATAAGCCCGTATGAGCCGTGGATTTCTATAGCTAATCGCGCTGATTTTACCGCCATTTCAGAAACGAAAGTTTTAGTAAGGGCGGCGTTTTTGATAAAATCAGTCTGATCCTTTATATCATTAGCCAAAAATCCCAGCCTGTAGGTAAGCCAGCGGGCTGATTCCAGCATTATAGCCAGATCCGCGATTTTGGTCTGAATAGTCGGGAATTTTGCTATTACCCCGTCGCGATGTACTTTTTCTTTGGCGTATTTTACGCTTTGCTCCAGAGAAGAGGCGATAGACCCTAATCCATTAGCGGATATGCCGATTTTCCCAAAGCTGATCCCGTACCGCAAAATCGGATATCCCTGCCCCAGCTCCCCTAAAAGGTTAGCGGCGGGAATGCGCAAATCTTTAAAATAAACATCCACCAGTTTTTGTCCGCGCGTCCCCATCTTATGCCAGGGTTCAGAAATAGAATAGCCCGGAGTGAATTTATCTATAATAAAAGCGGTCGGCTTGCCGCTTATCACGTCTTTGGCAAAAGTAACCATTGGCCCGTCATAGACCGCGTTGCTGATAAACCGCTTGGTTCCGTTGATGACAAAATAATCCCCGTCTTTTACCGCCGTAGTAGTTATTTGTTTAGGGTCAGAACCGGTAGAAGGTTCCGTAAAAGCAAAAGAAGCAATCCATTCCCCCTTGCAGCAGGGTCCTAAATATTTTTTCAGCTGTTCTTCCGTTCCGAATTTGGTAATAGCCCCTAACCCCAAAGTATGAGCCGATATTACCGCCGTAACCGCCCGGCTTACTTTGGCGATCTGCTCCACCACTAAAACGTATCCGTCATAACCCGCACCGGCGCCGCCGTATTTTTCTTCATACGGCAAAGCAAAAAAATCCAGTTCCGACATCGCTTTGAGAACAGATTCCGGTATGGCGTTTTCCAGCTCAATCTGATCTACAATAGGTTCCAGTTGCTTTTCGGCAAATTCTTTCGCGATATTCTGAATAATCAATTGTTCTTTACTCAGCGCAAAATCCATCATAACTCCCCCTTTAAATTATTGTTTATCTTTCCTCGCATACCTACACCAATCTATTGTCCAATTCCTTAACTAACTGGAAAACATTTTAATGCGGCTTATATACAAAAGTTAGTATTTGCCGAGCCTAATGTCAAGTTTAATTTTTGTTCTTTCCCGGACCGCTTGAAAACTACCACGATTGCGTTATCGCGAGGAGCGTCAGCGACGAAGCGGCCGTGTGCCCCGCGGGGGTATCTATGCTTGTGAGCTGCCTTTTCTGGATTGCTCCGCTTTGTTCGCGATAGAGTTGCGGCGAAACGGTTATGATAAGCGGTTTTTGTAGTTGAGAATGCCACAAATCAGATTAACCCTCAGCAACATCGTTTCCTTAACAATCTTGAAGATTTTTATCCGCCCGATTACGTGTTCAATCTTCACGCGTTTGCTCAAAATCTTTTTGTTTATTGCCTTGCGCGCAGCTTTTTGCTCTTCGCTTAGTTTGGCAATGTCCTCTTTGTGCCGTATTGGGAGCAGCGTGTTTGCGTGGGCTTTTTGTATACTTCCGTACCCACTGTCGCCAAGAACGAGAATATCAGAGTTTACCGGCATTGTTTTCTGGAAAATCATCCCATCGTGAGCTTTGCTATTGAACAATTCGGTACAAATTATCAACCCGGTTTTCCAGTCTATTACAACTTGAAATTTTACTGTGTGTCGTTTTTTTTACCGGAGTAGTAATGCTTTTGTTTGTTTTTTGGCCTTTGAATAGGCGTTTCTGTCGTGTCTACAACGATTACCTCAAACTCGATCTCGGATTGTACGGGCTTCTTTTTGCCTGGCAAACTAAACGGCCCCGATTTCGCGGGAGCATCTTCTACCCACCTAATCGTTCTGCCCACGTTCGACTTCCGCAACCCATAACTCACGCCGATACATTCTAACGTTCTGTATCCTTTATGGTATTCGAGCATCATCGATAGCATGTCTTCCCGCTATAACTTGCGGTTCCTTCCGTTGTGTTTCTTATGCCTTTCCTCATACGCCTCGTTTATCATTTCCAACATCGCATAAAATGTTCCGCGCGTTACTCCCGCCGCGAGTTGTCAAGCACTTTTTAATCGCAAATCGCTAAAAGTTTAGAATTCAACGGTGATGGACATACCGCGGGGCTATATCTCGCCAACACTCCCACTTGTCTCCAAATCTCCACAATTGTTGTTGACATATGGAGAGAAAGGGGTATAATAGACATTAGAGACATGACGGATATGTTCGGAGGATGCTGTGTTTGAAAACACAAATACGGAATTTAAGGGCGAATATGGCGCGAATGTTAACAAAACGCTGCTCGCTTTCATTAACACGGACGGCGGGCGGTTGTATCTTGGCGTCGCTGACGACGGGAGAGTTGTCGGGATAGACGACCCCGATGCGGAGATGTTGCGTGTGACGCACAGTTTTCGAGACTCCGTTTCGCCGGATCCAACGGCGTTCCTCTCGGCGACGCCGGTGGAGCGGGAGGGGCGCGTAGTGATTGAGTTCACGGTTGAGCAAGGGCTTGCCGTCCCTTACTGCTTCAAGGAGTTTGGCCTTGTGCCGAAGGGCGTGTATGTCCGCGTCGGGAGCGAGAGCGTCCCGGCGTCGCGTGAGCATATACGGCGGATGATTCGCGACAATGACGGCGAAAAATACGTTGACGCGCTGTCGCTGAACCAAAACTTGACATTTGACTACGCGGCGACAATTTTTGCGGACAAGGGCATTGCGTTCGGCGACACGCGGAAAAAGTCGCTGGGGCTGGTTCGTGCCGACGGGCGGTTCTCCAACCTCGCCCTTCTCGCTTCCGACCAGTGCCCCTACTCAATCAATGCGGCCATTTTCGCGGGGACGACCAAGGAAACATTCAAGGACCGCAAGGAATTTTCCGGCTCGGTGTTCAGGCAGATTGACGAAATTTTGGCGTATCTGAACGTCTACAACAAAGTGGCGTCGGTTTTTGAGGGCGCGTACCGCGTCGACCGCGCGGATTATCCCGAAATCGCCTTTCGCGAAGCGCTCATCAACGCCGTAATCCACCGCGATTATTACATCGACGGCAGCATACTCGTGAGCATGTTCGCCGACCGCACCGAGATAATGTCGCTGGGCGGCATTTTGCCCGGGGTCACGCCGGAACTGATGCTTGCGGGCATATCCGTCACGCGCAACGACAAACTCGCCGCGCTGTTTTATCGGCTGAAACTCATTGAAGCTTACGGCACGGGCATTCCGCGCATCTTCGAGACCTATGCGCGGTTTGGCGTTACCCCGTCGATACCGGTCGTGAATGGCGGGTTTCTAATCTCACTGCCTAATCTCAGCGTCACATCAATCGCCATTGACACTCCGAAAGGTAACGAAAGCCGCGTCCTGTCTCATTTTACAAGCGGCGAATTCACAAAGCGAAACGCCGCCGACCTACTGGGCATTTCGGTCAGCGGCGCGTATAAATTGTTACGGCGCATGGCGCGGCGCGGCGTTTTACGGAGCGCGAAGCGCGGGAAGGAAATCGTGTACAGCAGTGTACGCGATTTGGAATTTTAGCCCAATTAGAGATATACTTGCGTACTGCCTTGTCAGGGAGGTTGTTTTTAGAAAATTTCCGGCGGAACGACAAAACCGCCGCACCCAACAATGGAATACGGCATTTTTGGGCGACTTGCTTATTGAAGTTTGTCAGGTATCTTGAACTTCTTACGTATATCCTGCCAGTGTTTCAGCTTGCTGACCGCGCTGTCTATGGCGTATATGAACAGCTTCCAAAAGCTCCAGCTGGTATCTCCTTTGACCCTTTGTCAAGGATTTTCTAATCGGACAGAAAAAAATGTTGCATTATTCGCTTGTACGTAATATAATAAGTTGAGCCGTCAAGCGGACAGGGGATGAGGTGAGACTATGGACATGGACTGGATAACCGCAAAGCAAGCCGCGCTGGAATGGAGTATAACCGTTAGGCGAGTGCAAGTTCTTTGCGATAAAGGTCAGGTGCGGGGCGCTACGAAGCTCGGTGACATTTGGGTGATTCCCAAGGATACGCCAAAGCCTATTGACCGCAGAACATCAGCTGCGAAGCGACAACAACAATAGGAGTAGAGGGAGAAAGAACAACTATGTTTAATAAACTTATTGCCCTAATAGCAGAATATGCTCATGATGGCTTTTTCGACGCAACAAAGAAACTCAACGAGTTCATTTCAACAACCGATGCCTTTTTGGAGTTGGTCTCACAAATAGGAATAATTCCAGAAAGTATAGCCTACGATTCAACTGAAGAAAAACTATTTGCGAAAGCTTCTGACGCTGTCTTGTCGCGGGCTTTTCGTGAGTTGGGCTTAAAGTCAACTGTGCTTTCTGAAAGAGCGGACGCCGCCGATGTTATGGCACAGTCGCGCATTTTTGATTATACGCTTGTCGCTGACGCGAAGGCTTTTCGTATGAGCCGTACTGCTAAAAATCAAAAAGACTTTAAGGTCGGGGCTTTATCGGGTTGGCGTAATGATAATGACTACGCCGTCCTTTGTTCACCTTATTTTCAATATCCGCGCTCACAAAGTCAAATATATGCGCAAGCAATTGATAATAACGTGTGTTTGCTTAGTTGGGAACACTTTATATTCTTGCTGACACACGGTATAAAAGAAAGTGAAAATATCAACCTTTCGTCGTTGTGGAATTTTGGGGAAGCATTCTCGCATAATGTTGTTGTAGCAGAAAAGAAAAAATGTTTTGTCAGCGAATTTGATACGCTTTTATTATCTACTGCTGGTCAGCCGCAATCAGAATTTGACAAAGCATTAGCGGTGTGTGTCAAGAACATTACACAGCGTGGCAAGGCTGAGAAAGCATATTGGGAAGAAGAACGCAAAGCAATTGCCGCTTATACTCGTGAACAAGCCGTATCAGAGTTAATTAAAAGCAAAAAGATTGACGAAAAAATCCGGCAAATTGAATCCTATATAAGGGGGATTAGCCGTGATTGATTTAGACACTATTGTTTGCGGAAACTCTGTCGAATTGATAAAGACATTTCCGGACGAATACGCCCATTCAATAATATCCGATATTCCGTATGGAATATGTTATGAAGAATGGGACGTGTTACATAATAATATGAATTCAGCTTTAGGCGGTTCATCAATCGCTCAAAGCAATGGCGGGGCTTTATTCAAACGTCGCGGTAAACCGCTCAATGGTTGGAGTAATGCCGACAAGAAAATACCCGCTGAATATCAAGAATGGTGTTCCTCATGGGCTGCTGAATGGCTTAGAGTGTTAAAGCCAGGTTCGTCTTGCTTTATTTTTGCTGGACGTCGTTTTGCTCATAGATGTATTGTCGCTCTTGAAGATGTTGGCTTCACTTTCAAAGATATGTTGGCTTGGGAAAAAACAGCGGCGCCACACCGTGCGCAACGGATTTCAGAAATATATAAACGTCGTGGTGATACTGAGCAAGCCGTAAACTGGGAGGGCTGGCGTGTTGCTAACTTGCGTCCCTTATTTGAGCCTATTTTATGGTTTCAAAAGCCATACAAGACCGGCGGAACACTTGCGGATAATGTGTTAGAATATACTGTCGGCGCGTGGAATGAAGATGCTCTTACCACATACTGCACGTATAGTTCTATTTCGGGTAACGTTGCAAACTCAAATATACTTTTCGTAAATTGTGATAAAAATGACCATGGGTTACACGAAACACAAAAACCTCTTAGACTTATGGAGTGTCTTGTTTCGCTTGTAACGAAAGAGGGGGCAATAGTGATTGACCCATTTGCGGGTTCGGGTACTACTTGTTTAGCGGCAAAAAATCTTAACAGGCATTATATCGGGATGGAAATAAACGAGAAATATGCCGCAATTGCAAAGAAACGTCTACTGGAAAGTACATTTCAGATGAGATTAGAGTTGCCGTTGTTTGCTAAAAGTTGAAGAAATTAAAGCAAACCTGCGGGGAAAAGGAATCAACCCTCTCCCCGCAGATTTTTGTAAAGCCGACCTGAAAGACGTATCAGATGTGTCAGACGTATCAGGCTACCGACACTGATACATATGATAGGTCTGATACGCAATCGGGGACGCTCCCACAAAATTGCCCCGCCGCCAACTCCATACCAAGGACGACGTTGCCCTGATGCCCGTCGTGCCTGACCTCGACCCGCCGCCGCTAATGTCACCCTCGGCGCCGTAAACCTCCTCGGTCGCGCCGTCTACGCTAACGGCAGCGTGCGTCCCCGCTTTGTGGATGAATATGGAACCAAGTGATTATACAGACAGCGGCGAAAACGCAAATGAAACCGGGCCGCAGTGCTTCAAGTTAACGCTAGCGGCGACATTTTTTCACGAACAACATCCGCGGGTTTTTTGGAATGAACGGCTGCAAACCAGACAGCCGGACTGCAATCTGAACGACTATTTACTGTTTCTCTTGTCAACCGCGCAATTACAGTCTAATATAAAGCAAGAGGGACAGCCTTCCTCGCCGTCAGCGAACAGATCGTATCGCCGTGCGCGCTAATCAATAAATCCGTTCGGCGGCAAGGGCTTTGATTTGATGTTTTCGCCGCTGCCGGAACAGATTGAAATTGGGCGTACCTTACGGGCGCTGGGCGGAAAAATCGCCAATAATACGAAAATAAATCATAACTTAAAGGGGTGTGAAAGATGGATAAAGTTTTAGAAAATATTTTAATTGAGCAAGGAAAGAAAGCCCGCAAAGCTGCCCTGGAACTGGCAACCGTTTCCAGCAATTTGAAAAATACCGCTCTTTTAGCTATGGCTCAGTCGCTGGAAGCCCTGTCCGGAGCAATCGTTGCCGAAAACGCGAAAGATTTAGCCTTGGGAAAGCAGCAGGGCCTTACCGCTTCTTTATTGGAAAGACTGACTTTAAATGAAGCGCGGGTTAAAGACATGGCGGACGGGTTGCGGGAAATCGCCGCCTTACCTGATCCTGTCGGTGAAGTGCTGAATATGTGGAAACGCCCCAACGGACTGGACATAGGCCGTATACGCACACCATTGGGTGTAGTCGGCATTATATATGAATCCAGACCTAACGTCACCGCTGACGCCGCCGCTTTATGCCTTAAATCAGGCAACGCCATACTGCTCCGCGGCGGTGAAGAAGCTATGTACTCCAACCGTATTATAGCTGATATATTAGCGACATCAGCCGTCAAAAACGGCATACCTGAAGGAGCTATACAACTTATAGACAGCCCGGACAGGGACGCGGTGATTTTTATGCTGAAAATGAACAGCTACCTTGACGTTGTCATCCCCCGCGGAGGCAAAGGATTAAAGCAGGTAGTGGCAGATAACGCGACCGTCCCTTATATCATGACCGGTATGGGAAATTGTCATGTTTACGTTGACGAATACGCGGATCTTGACAAAGCCTTGCCTATCATTATTAATGCCAAAACCCAAAGGCCTTCCGTCTGTAACGCGATTGAAAGTTTACTGGTTCACCAGGCGGTAGCCCCTGGTTTTTTGCCGACCATCGTTACCGCTTTGCAAAAAGCGGGAGTCGAAGTGCGCGGCTGTGAAAAAACGTTGCGGTATATGCCGGGAGTTATTGCCGCCGCACCGGAAGACTGGGATGAAGAATATCAGGATTTGATTATTGCCGTCAAAGTAGTGGAAGATTTAGATGAAAGCATACGCCATATAAATACTCACGGTTCAGGCCACAGCGAAGCTATTATAAGCGAAAATTACAGCAGTGTACGCAGGTTTATGTCGGCCGTTGACGCCGCCGCCGTTTACGCTAACGCTTCCACCCGTTTTACTGACGGCAACGTTTTTGGATTTGGAGCCGAAATGGGTATCAGTACTCAAAAGCTCCACGCCAGAGGCCCGATGGGCCTGAACGAATTGACGACTATAAAGTATATAATTTATGGAGACGGACAAATACGTTGATTTTATAACAGCCATTGTTTGCCGAAAGCCAGCTCGCGTCTAATCCAAAATTCTTCATGTTTGGGTAAAGTTGTAAACATCTCCGGCATAGCAGCGGTTAATTCCAAAACCATTTTCTTCATAAATTCAAAACAGGCGCTCCTCTGTTCAGGAACGCGCAGACTCAGATTTTCCGATTGCATTTTGGCGGCTATGGTATTGTTGATGGTAATTTCGTGTTCAAAAATTTGTTCAAAAAAATCTTTCCAGCGCGAAAGTTTTAATTCGTCCTGCCAGTAGAGGCCGGGACAAACAAAATAACGGCATATGGATTCCCTGAGTTTTTGCGCCAGCAGACAGCCGCTTTCCAGGCTGTGCATGGGGCAACGGTAGCCTTCTCCATCCGGAGGGCTGTTAACCGTAATGGAGGTATTTAAAATAGTGATATTGGGAAGATTCAATATAAAATTAATTAATTCCGGTTTTTTATCCAGCCAGTACGCAAAATCCGTGGGGTAAAATACCGGCGAATACAAACCGCAGCATCCTTTATTATCCTGACGGGGACATTCCTGACAAAGATTTACTGTGATAAAGCTGCGGAAACCGTAGTTATGAAAAGAAATTTTAATATCTTTTTCCATTTACATTCTCCTGTGCTGTATATTTGATAACAGGCAATTTCTTTATTCCATAATTATAATTATAACTATTATTATTTTTTATCGCGAAAAGAGTAGGCTATTTTAAAAATATTTATTAAAATATAATTCAGATGAGGCGTTATATCATGGAGCAAAAGCAAGCAATCGGAATATTGGGAGGAACATTCGACCCCGTTCATTATGGCCATTTGCTGGCGGCTGAGTGCGCGCGCCGCGCTTTCGGGCTGGAACGCGTAATTTTAACGCCGGCCGCTCAGCCTCCCCATAAAGAGGGCTTAAGTTTTGCGGATAAATTACATAGATTGAAAATGGTAAAATCAGCCGCCGCTGATAATAAACATTTTGAGGTTTCCGAGCTGGAAATTCATCGGGAGGGCTTTTCTTATACTGTGGATACTGTAAACTCTTTAAAGTTGCTTTACCCTCACAGCCCGTTTTTTTTCATTATGGGAGCGGACGCCTTACTGTTAATTAAAAAATGGAAAAATTATCAGGAAATCACTTCTTTGTGTAATTTTATTGTAGTCACCAGGCCCGGCTTCAATATCAATAAAGATTATAAATCGTCAATAGATTTACCGGTTACATTCTGGTCAAAGGTAAAACAGCTTGAAATACCGGCGGTAGATATTTCTTCCAGTATGATACGTCAAAGAATTGCCTCCGGAAAGCCGATTAAATATTTATTACCTGATGCGGTAGAGAGCTATATTTACTCCAACAATTTATATGCGAAGGAATGATGATAGTAACATGTTAGATTATACGCTCATAAAAGAAGAGCTGAACCAGCGAATGGAGCCGAAATTGTACATTCATTCCCTGTCAGCCGCGCAAACCGCTAAAGAGCTAGCGGCACATTATGAATTCGACGAGGAACAGGCATATTGCGCGGCTTTGCTGCACGATTACGCTAAAGCTATTAAAAATGAGGATCTGCTGCAAATTGCCTGGGAAAATGATTTGCTGTCCAACACGGTGGAAAACGAAATGCCTCATCTGCTTCATGCTCCTGTAGGAGCTTACCTGGCGCAGCTTCATTACAATGTAGATAACCCTGAGATATTGCAGGCTATAAGTTACCATACCCTGGGCGGCCTTGATATGAGCATTTTAAGTAAAATAGTTTATCTGGCGGATAAAATCGAACCAGGGCGCCGCCACCCGGAATCCAGGCAGCTACGTGAAATATCTTACAAAGGACTTGACGAAGCTATGCTTTATAGCCTAGAATCAACAATAATAAACTGTATTGTTAAAAAGAGTATTATTCATCCAAGAACCATAATAGTATATAATCATTTTTTAAGAATAATCAGAAATAAATGAACAGCATTTATGAAAACCGCTGAAAATAAAAAAATTATCTGAATTAGGAGGATTTTATTTGATCAACGACAACGAGTTAATTAAGTATATAACTGACGGTTGTTCGGATGAAAAAGCAGATGACTTAGTGGTTCTGGACGTTCGAAATTTAACTTCATTGACAGAATATTTTATAATTACTTCCGGCCGCAATCCCAAACATGTACAAAGCATATCTGACAATGTTAACAACAAACTATCCCCATTAGCGATTTTCCCTTTAAGGCGTGAAGGTTACCAGGAAGGCGCCTGGATTATCAACGATTATAATTCCGTAATACTGCATATTTTTTGTGCGGAAAAAAGAAATCATTACGATTTGGAGAGATTATGGGGAGAAGCCCCTAAAATAGAAATTATTTCTAATTAATAAATCGTATCCATAAATTTTCACTATGTTACTCCCAACATTATGTTTACTTTAGTTTTTCTGTTTTAAACGAAATAAACGGGGAAAGGGGGCATGTATTTCGTATCCGAAGTTACTGTTGTAGTAGGTCTGTTTTTATTGAAGGAGGATTGATTTTTATGTCATACCGGGATAAAAAATATGAATTTATGATTGTAACTGTTGATGAGGATGGTATCGCTATCATTCAGCATAACCGTCCGGAGGCTTTGAACGCTATTCACGCGCCGCTTAATCTGGAAAAGAACGAAATCTACAAAGAAGTTATTGCCGACCCTGATGTTAAAGTTGTCATAACCACCGGTAATGACCGGGCCTTTTGCGCTGGAGGAGATTTAAAGGCTTTTGCCAGTTACGGAGTTAGAGACGCCAGACTTTTTATCGACAGATCCCGTGAAAGTTCATTCCTGTTACAGAATATGCATAAGCCCACAATTGCCATGGTAGCCGGAATATGTATGGGTGGCGGCCTGGAAAATGTTTTGGCTCATGACTTGAAAATTGCCGCTGATAACGCCAAATTCGCTCTTCCGGAAATCAACGTCGGAATATTCCCAGGCGCGGGAGCTACTCAGCGCCTTCCTCAGTTGATGTCTTTGTCCAAAGCTAAAGAATTAGTTTTCTTAGGTGAAACATTTGACGCTCAGACTGCTCTCGACCTGGGTATTGTCAATAAAGTGGTTCCTTTAGCGGACCTTAAAGAAGAAACTATGAAGATGGCTAAAAAATTAGCCTCTAAGCCGCTGTTTTCTTTAAGGCTGGCCAAGGAAGCCTTAAATGCCGCCTGGAATTGCAGCGCCGACCAGGGAACTATTATTGAAACCCACGGCTGGTCAATGTGTTATGGCACCAAAGATCAAAAAGAAGGTATGCAGGCTTTCATTGAAAAACGTAAACCTGTCTTTACAGGGGAATAGTTTAGTCATCAAATGGAGCGGGGCCGTGTTGTCTGTTTTTGGTTTCCACAGCACGGCCTCCTTATTTATAGTGTAAAAGGGGAACCCCTAAATTCATTTTTTACCCGTTTCTTCTGTCAAAAATCTGTACGCATACCCGAAATAAAAAATAATTTTATCCATGGGAAAAAGTTTCTTCCGCCCGCTCCAGATATATTTTACCGGCAAAGTCATTAACGCCCGGTATCCCGATGGCGTCCGCCCGGCAATGCTGGCAGTGCCTGAATACGTCAATATGTTCGGAAGCCGTTTCCCGG
>JAISWS010000194.1 GCA_031270725.1 Syntrophomonadaceae bacterium
TGATGAGCGCTTGCAGCTGTTCCTTTGTTAATATGCCGTTCATGCCTAACACAACCTTCCTTGCTTATTTTACCACTCGCAAGGCTTTTCTGCATTAGCACAAACTATTTTACACTCCCAATAAATACTTTGTACTTTTTTATGTTTACAACTTTCCATAATTCTTTCAAATAAATTATCCATAATATTTTCTTCATTTTGTGAATTAATTATATGAGTTTACAATATTTTGTCGATATATTTCCAAGCAATTTTAGGGCTGTATCGCGCATATCAGTGAAGAATACGAATAGCCGTTTTATGGGTTATAATACTTATTTTATTTTTATATATTATCATAATTGTTTGATTATCAAGGCGGCGGAATGGTTCATGCTATTTGCTGGTACACGTATTTTTTATCAAAACAGCTTTATTCATCCTTGCCCGCAGTTTCATAATAGTCAGACAAGGGGCATTATCTCAAGAAAATGTATTTTTATCCGATAAATATAATTGTAATTTATTTTTTGCAATAAACGGGAGGACGTACATGAAATTTTTTCTTCTGACCGGGCCGGTGGCTTCGGGAAAATCTTTGATCATGGATTATTTAATGACTCAGGATAAAGATTATTTAATCCCGATTATTTCCTTTACTACCAGGGAGAAAAAAAATAATGAAATAAAAGCCAAGGATTATTATTTTATAACTGATGATGAATACCTTGAGTACTGTCGCCAGTCGGTTATTTTAGAACAAATCAGTTTTTTAAATAAAGTCTATGGCATAACTTCTCATGAAATAGAACGCATTAAACAGATGGGCAAAAACGGAGTAGCTATTTTTACTATGGAAGGAATCAAGCAGCTGAAAACCAGCGTAGGCTATCATGAAGTCGTGAGTATTTTCATATACCGGGATTTATCCGAAATTATAAACGCCGTTAAACAAAACCAAGCCTTGAGCAAAGAAGAACAAAGCCAGCGGATTCAACTGGCCAAAGAGCAGATGAAATACATCAACGCCTGTGATTATACTGTTTTCAACGTCGCTTCGCTGGAAGAAGTTTATAAAGAAATCCGTGCCATAATCCGCAGGGAAATTGATACTCAGTTAACAGACGCGTCTATTACCCCCGGAGATAAATTTACCAACCAAAAGGGAGAACAAATTGAAATACTTACGCCTTTAGCTTTAAATACTATCGATGGCAGCACTAATGTTGTTTATAAATCACTTCAAACCAATGATATTTTTATAAGCCCTTACGAAAAATTCATTTCCAATGACGGGCGTCAAAAAACCCGCTGTTTTGGCAGCCTTTACTGGCCGGTATAAATTATTAAAAACCTCCAGGCCTTCCTTCACCCGCAAATTTATTTTTTCAAATAATTTTACCTTTTTCTTCATAATTTCTTCACATTAAAACTTTATCATTTAATTATCTTAAATAAAGCGGAGGTTTTGATTATGAATGAAAAAGAATTTGATTATAAAATTAATTCAGCTATAGACGAAGTTAATGAAGAAGTTAATGAATATGATAATGATCCGGAAAGCGGCGGACTCCCTTTAAGTACCGCTCCGGTTTTATACCGGCAGGAAAAGAAATCTCTGCGAAAATCTTTTATAGCTGCGGTTTTGGGCGCGGCCATAGCGGTTTCCGGTGTTACCAGCGCCGGCGTTACTTATTGGCTCAACACTCGTAACACCATTGCCGGCACTCCCAGCAAAGACATAAATATTGTTACAGCCTATACTCCGGCAAACAGTTCCGATTCTTCATTTGTATTCAGCAATGATATTACCGAAGCCAGTGAAAAAGGCGCGGCCAGTGTGGTGGAAATATCTACTGAAATCAGGCAAGTAAGCCCTTTTTCGCAGCACTATATTACCAAAGGCGCCGGCAGCGGAGTTATTCTTGCCGAAGACGGTTATATAGTTACCAATAATCATGTCATAGAAGGAGCCGGCAGCATTACGGTGCGGACCGCCGACGGTAAGGAATATAAGTCGTCTTTGATAGGGACCGACGCTAAAACTGATTTGGCCGTTTTGAAAATAGAAGCTGCCGGCCTTGTAAGCGCTACTTTCGCGGATTCTGCCAGCATCAAAGTAGGAGAGCCGGCTGTCGTTATCGGAAATCCGCTGGGAGAATTGGGCGGAACCGTTACCAGCGGCATCATAAGCGCTAAAGACCGTGAAATAAATATCGGCGAACAAACCATGACTTTGCTGCAAACGTCGGCGGCTGTTAATCCCGGAAATTCCGGCGGAGGTTTATTCGACCGCAACGGCAATCTGGTTGGTATAGTGAATGCTAAATCATCCGGTTCAGATATAGAAGGACTGGCTTTTGCCATTCCGTCAAATACAGTTAAGGAGGTGGTAGCGGAAATTATTGCCAATGGCTATGTAACAGGAAGGCCCCAATTAGGAATAAGTATAGTAGAAGTTTCCGACACGCGGTCAGCTTTCATGTACGGTTTGAATGAAACAGGAGTCTATGTATACGCGGTTTTGAATAAAAACGGCTTGGAAGCAGGCGACAGGATAATCAGTATAAACGACGAAATAATTAAATCCAAAGCAGATATAAGTTCACTTTTGCAAAAATACACGGTTGGCGACGCGGTGACGGTCGAAGTTGCGCGCAACGGGCACAAAGTATCGCTTCAGGTTATTTTAAGCGAACAAAAGCCGCTCAGTTTACAGCCTCAGCTGCAATCCGCGTCGTCCTGACAAAAAATGCCAATAATCAAAAAACCCACTCACCACTTTTTAAAAGCCCGTACAGCAGCTTCTCCCGGCTGCTGCGGGCTTTTGTTTTATACACTCCAGCCCGTCTCCGCCCCGCCCCGCGCATAATGAAGCGCTTGACCTGCCGCTCCGAGAGCCCTGGAGCCCCGCTAACTTCGTTTACCGTAATATAAATCCTGTGTTTGTTTTGCTTAAAATGCCGGATATGTTAAATTGTGTACGGCTCATGATTTGTCTTTTCCCATTCACCTATTCTCCTCTTTAGAGAGAGGAGGGTGTCTGGTTTTAAGCATCTGCCAGGCGGCATTATCATGTGATAACCGCGCGCGTTAAAATATTAACTTGAAAATCGCGCAGTTTTAAACTAATCTTTAAAACTATGAAGGGGTTGCTGGTGATGATTGTTTTACAGGTTCATGAATTGGTTAAAACGTATGGCGATAATTTAATATTGGATCGCATCAGTTTCGCGGTGCATGAAAAAGAAAAATTAGCTTTGGTAGGAAAAAACGGCTCCGGTAAATCTACTTTGCTTGATTGTATAACCGGTAATTTAACGCCGGACAGCGGCAATATTTTTATTAACAAAAATTTAAAAGTCGGCTATTTAAAACAACTGGCCGGAAAATATCTCAATCATACTTTATGGGAGGCGGTTATGTCGGGATTTTCTCAACTGGCAGCTTTAAGGGAAGAAATCAAAGCCGCCGAACTGTTGATGGCCGCTTCCTCAAAAGAAATATCCGGCAGTTTAGCCAGGCGTTATGAAAACGCTCTGCACAACTACGAAACCAACGGCGGTTATGTTTGCGAAAGTTTAACCCGCGGCGTTTTATTGGGATTGGGCTTTAACGAAAAAGAATTTTCCTTACCGGTAAACAATCTTAGCGGCGGGCAGAAAACCTTGCTCTGTCTTTCCGCCGCTTTGGTCGCTGAGCCGGATTTGTTAATTTTAGACGAACCCACCAACCATTTGGATATAAGATCAGTAGAATGGCTGGAAAATCATTTGCGCAATTACCGCGGCACCCTTTTAACAGTCTCACACGACCGGAGGTTTTTGAATAATCTGGCCAGCCGGGTAATCGAGTTGAATGGCGGCCAAACCTGCTCGTACCCGGGCAATTACGCCTATTTTCTCAAACAAAGGGAAATTGACGCTTTGTCCGCTGAAAAAGCCTTTAAAAAACAACAGGACTATATTGCTAAAACCGAAGAGTTTATCACCCGCAACCGGGCCGGTATCAAATCCAGACAAGCCGCCGGCCGGGAAAAACAGCTTCAGCGCCTTGCCAGATTATCCGCTCCGAATAAATCCCCGGTTTTTAGTCCCCTTAAAATACATATGAAAACTTCCACGGGAAATCAGGTATTAAAAATAGACATTGAGCATTGCGGTTTTGATAAGCCTTTGCTGCTGGACAGCTGCTTGGAACTGCGGAAAGGGGAAAAAGTAGGCTTGATAGGCCCTAATGGTTCCGGGAAAAGCACTTTGCTGAAGCTGATAACCGGAAAACTAAAAGCTGATGTTTTGCCGTCCGGCCATTTCAAGGGGCAAATTACTTTCGGCTCCCGTGTCATCGCCGGTTATTTTTCTCAGGAATTCGAATCGCTGAACCAGGATCATACTTTATTGCGGGAAATATTGCAGGAATTTGATTTTACTTTGGAAGAAGCCCGTTCTTTATTAGGCCGTATACTATTTTCCGGCGATGCGGTGGAAAAGAAAATCAGCCAGCTCAGCGGCGGAGAAAAAGCCCGCCTCGCCATTCTTAAAATAATCCTTTCCCGGGCTAATTTTTTGATTTTAGACGAACCTACCAATCATCTGGATTTAGAGAGCTGTGAAGTTATTGAAAATATGCTTTCCGGTTACGAAGGGACTTTATTACTGGTTACGCATGATCGTTATTTGCTGGACAGCGTCGTGGACAGAATAGTATCCATCGAAAACCGCCGGCTTCAAAATTTTTCAGGCAATTACAGTTATTATTTGGAAAAGCGTAACACGGCGGAACTTGCGTCAAGCTCTGAAAACAGCCGTACAGTGAGCGAAGCGGAACATTACCGTCAAATACAAAAAGACCGGCAGCGCAGGCATAACCAGACACTTAAAAGGATAGCCCTTTTGGAAAAAGAGATTGAAGTGTTAACGGAGGATAAAAAACGCCTGGAAGAAAAAATGGAGGATCAAAACGTATACTCCGATTATCAGCAGGTGGATAAAATAAGCCGTGAGCATCAGGAACTGGAAACAGCTTTAAATAAAGCGGAAGAAGAATGGTTTAATTTACAGGAAGAATTATCTGAAGCAGCTTCTCATCAAAACGATAATTAATTCTTAAAAATCAAGCCTGATTTTCAAAATCTTAAATTACGCGACAGCGATTGCTACGCTTGGACATAAGCTCAGACAGGCAAAAAACAACGCAAACCCATCATAAAACACCGTCGCGATCCCCAATGTGCCAAACACTAGGTGATTTATCCCAGCTATCCCATAATTTTACCTCAAAGCCAAGTAAATTTATTATATAGTTCGCGCTTTACGTTATTTTGTTTTACAGTTTTTCTAAAAAAAGTATAAAAAAACTATAATTGCACTTTATTAGTGTTAGTGTATACTGAATATATCCATAATAGCGGGTTATTTGTAATTTCACGGCGCGGATTTTTTTATGTTTCTTTTTAAGCGTAATAATCCCGCTGAAATTCATCAGTAAAAGCTATCGTTGCGTTATTATTGGCGTTGGTGTATACTAACGCTATAATTCGTTACTTAAAATTTTTCGGTTAAAGGCGGTATATTATGAATTTACAAGATTTTGAAAACATGGATTTGCCGGAGAGTATTTTGTGGCACGCCCGCAATATGCCTCCCTGTGTGAAAGCGTTGAACTCGGAAATTATAAACATGGTTGATGACTCTCAAATCACTATCCGTTGTCCGGTTCAGCCTGAATTTTGTAATCCGTACGGTTCCATGCAGGGAGGGTTTATAACGGCGGCTTTTGATAACGCTTTCGGTGCGCTCAGCCTTTTGAGCTTAAAACGTTATTCTACTACCCTGTCCCTTAATACCGTTTTTCATCGCCCTATTTTTCCCGGCGACACTTTGACTATCGAGGCTAAAATACTTTCCAGAGGACGCAATGTTATATACATGCGGGCGTTAGCTTATAACGAGGAAAAGAAACATATCGCCTCGGCTGATACTAATTACGTGCTGGTTCCGGATGAATGAAAATTTGATGCGGCTATAAAAACAGACGGCGTTTACTTATGGTAAGGTAAATTTTTTCAGAGATTTTTTAATACTTCTTTTACTATTTTATTCAATGGAGCCACCGCATCCACATAACCTGACTCCACTGCGGCCTTAGGCATTCCATAAATGATACAGGTTGACTGATCCTCGGCTATTATAGTAGCGCCGCCCGCTTTCAGCACCGGTAAACTTTCGGTTCCGTCATTGCCCATGCCGGTGAGTATTACCGCGACCAGCTTACCTTTCCACTGGCGGGCTACTGACTCAAACATTTCGTTCACCGAGGGTCTGAGGTTATCCCGGCGCGGTCCGTCATTCAGTTTGACGCACAATATCCGCTCGTTTCCTTTCTGACGGTAAGAAACGTGCATATGAAAATCGCCCGGAGCTATATAAGCGCATCCGTTTCTTATCTCCTCTCCGTCTTCAGCTTCTTTGACTTCAATGGCCGCGAATTTATTTAAATTGTTAGCCAGCGATTTCGTAAATCCTGCCGGCATGTGCTGAACGATTAAAATCCCCGCGCCTAGTTTTTCCGGAAACTCCGGCAATATTTCATATAAAGCTTTCGGTCCTCCGGTGGAAACTCCGATTATAATCAACTTTTTTAAAGCTCCGGGATCTCCGCCGTAAGGTAAAGGAGATATTTCAGAAGCGGACATTAAGGGAGGCGGAGTAGTTTTAGAATAGGGAATTTTATTTTTATTACCAGCGGCTATTTTTATTTTATTGAGAATTTCCTGGCTCTTGTCCATCATTTTCTGTCCGTCTGACATTTCCGGTTTGGTAATAAAATCTACCGCCCCTAAATACAAAGCCTGAAAAGTTTTTTCAGCTCCCTGCTTAGTGGCGCTGCTTAACATAAGTACCGGAATTTTGGTGTTTCTTTTAATAATTTTTAAAGTTTCCAGCCCGTCCATAACCGGCATTTCCACATCCAGGGTAACTACATCAGGTTGAAAACGTTCTATTTTTGATAACGCGTCTTGCCCGTTTCTGGCTGTTTCCACGATCATATCCGCGTCAGCGCTGATAATGTCACTGATTATGCGACGCATAAAAGCCGAATCATCTACGATCAGAACTTTAGTTTTTGCCACGGCATATCCTCCTGAGACAATTTTTAGAGCATCTTCATTCCCTGACCAGCCGAAAATTATTTGACCCAAGCGCGACGGAATAATTCTGAAAACAAGTAATACTTTTATAATTATAATTCATTATCATTCCATTATAGTATCTTTTTTTCATTTGACAGCCTGGCTTTCAGCTGATAATATTTAAAGCAGTAATATTACTAATGTTTATAAATTACTAAATGTAACATCATTCCTCAAAATATCAGGAGGCGTTGGTAATGGGATTATCGGCAAAAAATTTTTCGGAAATAAAGATTAAACAGTTTCTTGATGAAAACGGTAAAATAAAAAATTTGCCTTCCAAAAATAAAACTCGTCTGGCTGTACTGTTTTATTTATCGCAAAAATTTGAAATACACCGTAATTACACTGAAAAAGAAGTCAATCATTTGATTGATCAATGGCACGTTTTCGGCGATTATTTTATTTTGCGGCGGGAAATGGTGGACGCCGGTTTTATGAGCAGAGAAAGCGACGGCTCCCGTTATTGGCGGCCGGAAATAAAATAGAATTTTTAATTTTTCATAACTGAAATTCCTAAAATAATATAAATCACTAGCTATATGAACCAGTTTAGAATAGAATATAGAATATTGCAGACCGGCTTGGAATGAAATGTTTAATAATAGGGGTTGAAACCAAAAGCCCGTTCTTTCTTACATACCTTTTTGGGCGTACTGAACGCGGCCGCCGAAGTTTTCACAACATTAGGCGGAGGGGAAACTCATTATTGGGTTAAGCGAAATCCGGCGTTCGTATTCCTGCCGGTAAAAGCAGGAATTTTCGGCTGATGCGGTAAAATTACGAAAAAACCGCCTTTTGGCTTCCGCCGCCAGGGAGGCTAATATGGAAAAAGCTTTTTTTGATAACTTGATTGCTTCTGTTACTGACATGCTCAATACGAAAGATTACAAACTGCTGAAAGAAACTTTATCTGATTTATTTCCTATGGACATCGCGGAAATGCTGGAGGACATGTCCCAGGAAGAAGTTGTCTTGCTGTTTCGTATCCTGCCGAAAGATCAGGCGGCGGAAGTTTTCTCTTATTTGAGCTCCAATCGCCGCAAATACGTCGTGCTGGCTATTCACGGCAGTCTGCTCAATCATATTTTTGACGAACTTTTTTTTGACGATAAAATCGATTTTTTGGAAGAAATGCCCTCAAATGTAGTAAAAAGCCTGCTGGCCTCTTCTTTGCCGGAAGACCGGAATTTAATAAACCAGTTTTTGAATTATCCTGATAATTCCGCCGGCAGCCTGATGACTATTGAATACGTCGATTTGAAGAAGAATATGACCGCTAAACAAGCTATGGACCGGATCAAAAAAATCGGCCTGGATAAAGAAACTATCTATACCTGCTATGTTTTGGACGACACCCGCCGGTTAGAAGGCATCATTTCATTAAAGGTGCTGGTGTTAGCCCAGGATGAGCAAATAATCGGTGACATCATGGACACTAACGTCATTTTGGCCGAAGCCTATGACGATCAGGAGGAAGTCGCCGAACAATTTATGAAGTATGACCTGATTGCCATACCGGTGGTTGACGGTGAAAAACGCCTGATCGGTATTATAACCATCGACGACATAATGGACGTTATCGAACAGGAAAACACCGAGGATTTTCAAAAAATGGCGGCCATATCCCCTTCCGACGAAAAATATTTGGAAACCGGAGTATTCACTATGGCTAAAAACCGCATAATTTGGCTGCTGGTTCTGATGATTTCAGCGACTGTTACCGGCAGTATCATCACCCATTTTGAAGCTCTGCTCAGTTCAGCCGTAGTCTTGGCCGCATTTATCCCTATGTTAATGAATTCAGGCGGAAATGCCGGCTCCCAGTCGGCTACCATGGTTATTCGCGGAATGGCTTTAGGAGAAATAGAGCTCAGCAATTTCACCAGCATCATATGGAAAGAGCTGCGGATCGGATTTCTGGCCGGCTTCATTTTAGCCGCCGTTAACTATATCAGGTTATCTTTACTGGACAATACTGACAACAGTATAATAATCACCGTCTCCGTTACCTTGATTTTAGCCGTAATCAGCGCCAAAATACTGGGCGGTATGCTGCCTATGGCAGCCAAAATATTCAAACTGGATCCGGCGATAATGGCTGGCCCGCTAATTTCTACTATTCTTGACGCTTTGACGCTGATTATTTATTTTGGCATTGCCAATGTTTTGCTTTTTTAGGACAAATTTTTCCTTACTGACGTTACCCTCGTAAAACCCAGCCATATACTCTCTTAATTTTAAATTAATGAGCGCTGACGGGGCGTCTCCGAAACTTTGAAAGTTGTAAAAAAGTTTTTTATTTCCTGAGCCAGGGCAGCCACGACTTATTTTTCCCTTGTTCATTTTTCCATAACTGCAAAAATTCATTAACCTTTTTTTCTCTTTCCGTGTCGCGCTGGTTTAACTTTTCTTCCATTCGCTGTAATCGTTCTTCAATATTGCGATTTTGCTGAACCAAATGTTCGTTTTGTTCAGCTATTTTTTTAGCGGTATCCAGCAGTTCCCGCGCTTCCGGCAAACCTTTTCCGCCGCTGGGTACGACCTCAGTATCCGTTACCTCTTCATTATTTTCTAAAGCCATTTTAATGGCGGTAGTATTCAGCCCTTTGGCTTTCAGCGCCAGAATCAAGCGCAGGGTCTCCAAATCCGATTCCGTATAAAGCCGGTCACCGCGTTCGTCGCGTTTTATTTTCAGTTTAAGGGTATTTTCCAGATACCGTAAAGTATGTTGTTCAATAGACAATATTTCAGCTACTTCACTAATTTTATAAAATCTTTCTGACATTTTTATCACCTTTCCTCAGCACACTTCATAACTTATTAACAGGTGACCCAATAAAGGGAAAAGTAACGCTCCGTCTTTTCTGTTACTTGACAGGTATTTGCCAAGCGGCTTTTTTATACTTTCAGCGCGGGAAAAAATATTAATTTAATTGTCAGCTTACTGAATAACTTTATTGCTAACCTCCACATTATCCTCCTTAATTTTTCATACTAATGTATAGCCGTTCTTGAATTAAGAACGGTTTTTTTTGCTGCCGCTGAATGAAATCCGGCTTTTGCCCTTTACATTTATTTATTATATTTTTATGGGGCTATATTAACTTTATTACCAAATTCACTTTTCGGGGAAAACTGTTTAATAAGCGCCGGTTTTAGGTGCCGCGTGATTAAAGATGAAAATCCTGAACTAATTTATCAGATAAATATTGTCAGAGCGACGAACTGAAATAAGTAAAATCCTGCTGACAAAAGGCAGGCGCGTTGGTTATGATATATAGGGAATATCTAATAAATACGAACGAGGTGACAATATAATGAAAATAATCTCTGCCGCATCAGCTCCGGCCGCTATCGGGCCTTACTCCCAGGCTGTTGTAAACCACGGGTTGGTTTACACGTCCGGACAGATCCCACTGGTTCCGGAGACCGGCGATATAGCCGAAGGCTCCATTAAAGAACAAACGTCTCAGGTACTGAAGAACCTGGCTGCTTTATTGACAGCTTCAGGAAGCGGCCTGAGCCGTGTTATTAAAACCACTTGTTTTTTAACCAATATGGAAGACTTTAATGATTTCAACGAGATTTACGCCGGCTTTTTTGCAGACCACCGGCCGGCGCGTTCATGCGTAGCGGTTGCCGCCTTGCCCAAAGGCGCTTTAGTGGAAATAGAGGCTATAGCCGCGGTCAATGATTAACAGCGACGGCGGGATTAATATGGCTTTAAGCGTATTAATCCCGCCGCGGCGAAAGCACTTTGCGTCAGCGTATGTTATAGAGCAGCCCCTGACTGCATATAATAATCTTCTATAATACTCCTTCCGTACCCCACTCCGGGAACCGCCCAGCGCCCGTCCAAATCACTCCAGTAAGTCGCGATGCCTTTAGTGACCAGGGTATAGCGCGGATCGAGGATAGTTTTACCCGCCGGCAAGGGCTCTTTACAGGCGTAAGCGTATAAATGCTGAATTTGCGCTTCCACTCCCGCCGCCGGAGTAGCGAAATAAGCGCCGTGAGACCCCGCTACAAACCATACCCGGCTCGGATCAGCTCCGTTCAGATTTTCTTCACCGGTAGCGGCGCTGCCTGTAGCTCCTAACCCGCAATAATTATTTTGTTCAGGTTTAACCAGCCCTCCGTATTTCCACCAGCCGGTTTCCTTGGCGGCCTGACAAAAAGCGATATCGCCCCTGACTCCGTATTCTTCGCCAATCCGTAAATAATAATCCGCTAAATCCGGCGCGTCCGGATTATTCTTTTTTTGTAAAGCCCTCAATTGTTCAGCGGTAGCCACAGAATTACCCATTATGGACACTGTAACCGTATTGCCAGCCGGAACGGGCTGGGGAGGCGTAGGCACAAAAACCGGAACGTCCCCGTTATTTTTAGGCTCCTGACTGTTTGTCCCGTTATTATTGCCGCCGGGAAGAACGCCGGAAGAATTAATAAGTACGGTACTGGTATCCGCCAGCCATTCCACCTGCATTCCCAATCCTTCACTTACAGCCCTTAAAGGAACCATCGTGCGGCTGTATTTAATTTCCGGCGCGGTATCCGTCAGCAACCGCTTTCCGTTTATGTATATCAATATATCTTCATTTTCCGTACCGGCCGCGCGTTCATTGTAAATAACCGTATCAAAACCGGTAACGTCTTTGGAAAATATAATAACCGTCCTGCTGGACGGTATCCAGTCTACATTCAGCCCTAAGCCTTCGCTGACAGCCCGGAGCGGAACCATTACCCGGTCATTTTTAATTTCCGGAGCCACGTCGCTGTATAGTTCCTTCCCGTTTACCAATATCGTTATTTCACTGACGGCCGCCTGAATATCAGAAACCAGTAAAAACCACATAAAAGCCATTATTAACAAACTAACTGGTTTCTTTTGCCTTACCAGAGTTGTCATTACACACAAACCTCCTAAATTAATTAAGTACCTTTAAAATAATTCCTCATTCCGCCGATAAATCCTTCTTCTGTCCTTACCGGACATTATTTACCCTTAATTTACATTCAAAATCCGCAAACGCCGCGGATTTCAGAAAAATCGCGTCAAAGGCGGGATAAAGCTATTCGCGGCCCGCGGCAAGAGCTGAAAATCATCAAATTGATTATCGCGGGCGGGGTAACGGGTGAGCGTTCAGAGCGGGCGAATAAATGGGAAGCTCATGATGCTTTGTTTCAGGAGCTTGTTAAAAAATAAGAAAATACGATGATCCCTAATATGATCCGGTAATACCCGAAAGCCTTAAAATCATGTTTTTGGACATAGCCGATGAGAAATTTAATGGCTAAGACCGAAACAATAAACGCGGTTATCAGACCTGTCAGCAAAATGGCGATTTCCGAGCCGCTGAAACGCAGCCCGAATTTGAAAAGCTTCAACGCGCTGGCTCCGAACATGACAGGTATGGCCAGAAAGAATGAAAACTCCGCCGCGACGGAGCGGGAAGCGCCGATGAGCATAGCGCCTAAAATGGTGGCGCCTGAACGGGAAGTGCCGGGAATAAGTGACAGTAATTGGAAAACGCCGATAATAAGGGCGGTTTTATAAGACATATCGTTTAAGTTTTTTATCGAAAATGATTTGCGGCGGTTGCTGTTTTCCAAGATAATAAACAAAACCCCGTAGACAACTAAGGTTATGGATACCGTAACATAATTATAAAATGTTTTGTCTAAAATATCATCCAGCAAAAAACCGGCTATTCCGGCCGGGACACAAGCTATTAAGACCTTGAGCCACATTATATAAGTTTCTTTTTTCTGCGAAACGCTTTTGCTTTTGGTAAAAGGGTTTAGTTTGTGAAAATATAAAAAAACCACTGCCAGTATAGCTCCCAACTGAATTACCACCAGAAACATTTCCATGAAAAGCGCGCTCACATTGAGCCGGATAAATTCATTGGCCAGAATCATATGGCCGGTGCTGCTTATAGGCAGCCATTCAGTGACTCCCTCAATAATGCCGATAATAACCGCTTTTATAATTTCTGTAAAATCCATAACTTTTCCCCTGTTGTTTAATAAAATTAAAGCCGCCGCTTTTTAAATAAAGTTTAACGCGAATTATCTTCGTACCTAATCATAAGCGTGAGGGAAGTAATTTGCAATGATTTTTATTAATTAAATACAGCCTTATTTTGCGGATGGCTGTAAGTAAATATTATTTTTTTGGTATTATAAAAAAACATAAGAAAATTACGGAGGGGTAAAAATGATAAACGCGATTAAACGGAAATGCAGATACATAATTGTAACGGGAATTACGGCGCTTACCGTGTTGTTTCCCAGCAACTATGCCGCTGACGAACCCCAGGCCGATGTGACCCCTCAGGCGGAGCTGAAACTGCCGGTGATAGAATCTCTGGAGTTTTTGGATAATTTACTCAGCGAATACCGGGCGCGGAATGAGAGAGAAGAAGCCTATATGGAACTTTTTGAGATGGCGGCGCCCGTATCAGACAGCGCCAGTGCCGGCGCCGGCGCCGCTGAATATCCACAGGCGGAAAGTGGGAGCGGATTTTCAGAAACCAATGTCCAGGTAGACGGGGTGGATGAAGCTGACATGGTGAAAACCGACGGGGAGTTCATTTATCAGGTTAAGGAGCGGGAGGTTATAATCGTAAAGGCTCCGGCTCAGGGAACGATGGTTTTAAGCGCCAGGATAGATATGGGGGACGAAGGGATTGACCCTCAGGATATATATGTGGACGGTAATTACTTAGTGGTGCTGGGCAAAGCTGAAGATGGCGTATATCAAGATAAGCCGCGGGCCAGCGGTGACGTGATTTACCCGCCGTATTATTACCGCCAGCCAGTCATTAAGGCAGTGGTTTATGATATAGCCGATAAAGATAATATAATCGTCAAAAGGAAGCTGGAAATGAGCGGCAGTCTGTTGTCTTCCCGCAAAATAGGGGAGTCGGTGTATATGGTAGGATTGCAGGGCATTAATATGTATCGTGAGGCGGGCGAAAAAGTTTTATTGCCCGCCTACAAAGACACTTCAAGCGGTTACGTGAATAAAGAGCTGGCTTATAACGAAATATGCTATTTCCCTGGTTATGTGCGCCCTAATTTCATAAATGTCGCCGGATTTAATTTAGACGGTGACCGGGAGCTTGAAGTACGGAGTTATTTAGGCGACGGGGAAAGCCTGTACGTTTCAGAGCGGAACATGTATGTGGCTTTGACTGATTACAATATAAATTATGATTACAGTTCCCGGAAGGCGGATAAAGCGGAGGAAGCACGGGAAAAAACCGTATTGCACCGCTTCGGCCTGGAAAACGGCAGCGTGACTTACGCGGCTGCCGGCACGGTACCAGGAAGAGTTTTAAACCAGTTTTCCATGGACGAAAACGGCGGTTATTTCCGTATTGCCACTACTTTGGGAGATACGTGGGCTTCAGAGGGAAGTAATAATATCTCCGGAAATAATATATATGTACTGAACGAAGATGATTTGCTGTTGACAGGAAAATTAGAAGGAATAGCGCCCGGAGAACGTATTTACTCAACCCGTTTTATGGGAGACCGCGCTTATATGGTAACTTTTAAAGACGTGGACCCTTTCTTTGTCATAGATATGAAAGACCCGTCCCAGCCCGGTATACTGGGGCAATTAAAAATACCCGGCTATAGCGATTATCTGCATCCGTATGATGAAAACCACATCATAGTCTTCGGAAAGGATACCGTTCAGGTAAAAGGCAATTCCGG
>JAISWS010000033.1 GCA_031270725.1 Syntrophomonadaceae bacterium
ATGAATGTGTTTACAGCGACTACTATCGTGGCGGTAAGAAGAGGAACAAAGTCTGCTATAGCAGGAGACGGGCAGGTAACTTTCGGACAGAATACTATAATGAAGCATAACGCCAAAAAAATCAGAAAACTGCGTGAAGGAAATATAATAGCCGGATTTGCGGGTTCGGTCGCGGACGCCTTTACCTTATTCGACAGGTTTGATGAGCAATTGAAAAAAAACAGCGGCAATCTGACCAGAGCCGCAGTGGAACTGGCTAAAGAATGGCGCTCCGACCGGATACTGAGAAGATTGGAAGCCTTGTTGCTGGTAGCTGACAAACAAAAAATGTTTGTCATTTCAGGAAATGGCGAATTAATTGAGGCGGAAGACGGAATCGCGGCCATTGGGTCAGGGGCTTCCTACGCTTTGGCGGCGGCGCGTTCTTTGTATAAATTTACGGAATTACCGGCGGATCAGATAGCGTACGAATCGTTGAAAATTGCTTCTGAGATATGCGTTTACACTAACGATAATATTATGGTTGAAATTATCGAGTAATTAAAAATATTTGTTTTTGATGAGAATCAGTTGTTTAGCCGTTTTTTTATTAAAAAATTGTGTGATAAGCGGAGGCGTGGTATGAATGGGCTTAACTCCAAAAGAAACAGTCGCTGAATTAGATAAATATATAGTGGGACAGGATGCCGCCAAAAGAGCGGTGGCGATAGCTTTACGCAACAGGTATCGCAGAAAATTGCTGGACGCTGAACTGCAAGAGGAAATTTACCCCAAAAATATAATAATGATCGGAGCGACCGGCGTGGGCAAAACAGAGATAGCCAGAAGATTAGCCCGCTTGGTAAACGCTCCTTTTATCAAAGTGGAAGCCAGCAAATTTACGGAAGTCGGCTATGTAGGACGGGATGTGGAATCAATGGTCAGAGAACTGGCGGAAACAACAGTGCGAGCGGTGAAAAACGAAAAAATGGAGGAAGTTGACGAAAAGAGCCGCAAATTGGCCGAAGAAAGGCTGCTGGAGTTTCTGGTGCCTTCCACTGATAAAAAAAGCAAAAATACAAAAAATCCGTTTGAATTTTTCTTTAATCAAATGTACGAGAATGACGGGGAAAATAAATCTGAAAGCAGCTTACACGATGAACAGCAGAAAGAAATACTAAAGCAAAAACTGGAACGGAAAGAATTGGAAAATGAAATTATCGAAATTGAACAGGAAGAAAAAAAATATCCTTTCCTGGATATGTTCATCGGTTATGGCATGGAAGAAATGGGCGCTAACATAAATGACGCGTTTGGCAGCATCATGCCCAAAAACAAGAAAAAAAGAAAAGTTTCCATCGCGGAAGCGCGCAGAATATTAGCTTTTGAAGAGGGGCAAAAACTTATAGACATGGATGAAGTGGGAAAAATAGCCTTGAACAGAGTGGAAGAGGACGGAATAATATTTTTGGATGAAATAGATAAAATTGCCGGAAAAAATTCGTCGCACGGGCCTGACGTTTCCAGAGAAGGGGTACAGAGGGATATTCTGCCTATAGTGGAAGGTTCTACCGTAAACACCAAATATGGACCGGTTAAGACGGACCACATTCTTTTTATTGCCGCCGGCGCTTTTCATATAAGCAAACCGTCGGATCTGATACCTGAACTGCAAGGAAGATTTCCTATCAGGGTTGAGCTGAACCCGCTTACCTGCCAGGATTTAAAAAGGATACTGACGGAACCTAATAATTCGTTGATCAAGCAATATACCGCTTTGCTGAAAACGGAAAAAGTCGATGTCGCGTTTACCGAAGACGCTGTTGACTATATAGCCGAAATGGCTTTTCAGGTTAATATCAGAACAGAAAACATTGGCGCCAGAAGGCTCCACACCATAATGGAAAAAGTCTTGGAGGAATTGTTGTTTGAAGCGCCGTATTTGAGCGGGCAAACTATTAAGATTGATAAGGAATACGTTGGCCAGCGATTGGAAAAGATTGTTATCGATGAAGAGCTCAGCAAATATATTTTGTAGGAGGTATATTTAAGTGGAAAAAAAATTGCTGGATAAGTCCAGGGGTATAAACAAAATTATGCAGAAAATAAATGCCAATCCGGTCGATTTTTTTGAAATGGCGGAGATATTAGCATACAATCTTGAAAGCAGCGTTTTCATAGTAGGAAGAAGAGGGCAAATAAACGGATACTTTTTTATTGAAGATATTTTTTGCGAAAGCATCGCTGAATTAGGTAATCACACTGAACGTTTTCCGGAAAGTTTCAACCGCGATTTTATGAACATGAATGAGACGCAAATAAACATAAGCCTGGAAGACGGCCGTAAATGTATATTCAACCCCAGCAGTTTTAAATGTAACTGCTCTCATCGTTTATGGGCCACTACTCCCATTTTCGGAGGGGCGCGGCGGATTGGGACCATTATATTCATGCGGGAGCTGAAAGAGTTTAACGAAGAAGATATAGTTTTGATGGAATACGGCGCAATTGTGATTGCCAACGAAATAATGCGTATGCGTACGGAAAGAGTGGAGGATGAAGAGCGTAAAAAAGCGTCGGTGCAAATAGCGCTGTCAACTTTGTCTTATTCAGAAAGAGACGCGCTGGAACATGTCATGAAAGACCTGAAAGGGTTTGAAGGTTTGCTGGTCGCCAGCCGGATTGCGGACAGGATTGGCATAACCCGTTCGGTAATTGTCAGCGCTTTGCGCAAACTTGAGAGCGCGGGAGTCATAGAGTCGCGCTCGTTAGGAATGAAAGGCACTTATATAAAAGTTTTAAATGAATTTCTTTTTGACGAAATAATGGACTGAGGATAATTTTCAAATAAATTATGAAGGTTACTAATGGAGAGTTAATTACAAATTTGAGGTATAATGTGTCTAAATAAATAAAATGTTAAAAAGTTTTTTGATTTATTTATAGAAATGTTAATAAAAACACGAATATTGTATAATAAGTAGGAACAAAGTAGTATAATAACGAAAGGATATAGCTAAATGATTGATGAAATTTTTTCAAACCAGGTCAATACCATTTTGAAATTAGGAATGGATGCCGCCAGTATGCGTAACGAGGTGATAGCTGATAACATTGCCAATGCGGAAACTCCGGGCTTCAAAAAAAGTGAAGTTGACTTTGAGCAGCGTTTGCAGGGGATTATAAATAAAAATTATTCTGATAAAACTTCTCTTCTTTTAAACATAACTAACACGAGACACATGCAAATAAATGACGGAAATCAACTGGCAATGTTTCAGCCGAGAATAAGGGCGGTAGACGGTACTTCATCCCGTAATGACGGGAACAACGTAGATATTGACGTGGAAATGGCCAATAATACTAAAAACAACACTTTTTACGAAGCAGTCAATCGAAGCATGACCAACGAAATCAAAATACTTAGATTAGCTATTACAGGAAAGGAGTAGAATATGGGTTTTTTGAACAGTATTGACATTAGCGCTTCAGGCTTAACGGCTCAACATTTAAGAATGGATACTATTGCCAGCAATTTGGCCAATGCTGAGAGCACCAGAGTCCAAAACGGCAACGGACCGTATCGCCGTCAGGTAGTGTTATTGGAAGCGAAAAGCGCCGTAAACGGGACGAAATTTGCCGCTTTATTGAAAAAACAGGGCCAGAGCAATAACATTATGGAGCAAGCGGGGGTAAGGGTTAAAGAGATACGTTCTTTGGACGAAGATCAGGCCCCGTTCAGAAGAGTGTACGACCCGGAGCATCCTGACGCCGATCAGGACGGTTATGTAAACTACCCTAATGTAAATGTCGTTGAGGAAATGGTTAATTTGATTGCCGCGTCTAAATCATATGAGGCTAATGCGAAAGTGATAGAAGCCAGCAGAAGCATGGCCATGAGCGCATTAGGCATAGGAAGGTAGTGTGTTTAAATGATTTCCAGCGCTTACAATGTTCTTAATTTAGGAGCCGGCGCCAATAGGCCGGAGACGGTGAAAGTAGATGATTTAGCCAATCAGGAGAGTTCTTTCGCTAAATATTTGAGCGGCGCTTTGAACGATTTGAACGATTTGCAGCAGAAAGCGTCGGACAGCGCCGCGCAAATGGTTATGGGGTCGGATGATTATCTGCATAACGTCGTGCTAGCTTACGAAAAGGCGGCTTTGGCTTTTCAGCTAACGGTAGAAGTACGCAACAAATGCGTCGAGGCTTATCAAGAGATTATGAGAATGCAATTGTAATTATATATTGAGGAGTATGTAGGTGGAGTCTTTTTTTGAGAAAGTCAAACAAAAGCTAACTCTGATAGCTGAATACTGGGCCAGGTTAAATTTAACTCAGAAGGTTCTTTTTGGAGGGGCGTCCTTATTAGCCGTTATAATAATTGTTGTTCTTTTAACTTCGGATAAACAGGCATATGAAGTGCTTTACGCCGATTTGAACGCTAAATCGGCCGCTCAGGTAATAGAGAAATTAGACGAATATAAAGTTCCTTATAAACTGGACAATGGCGGTACCGCTATTTTAGTGCCGGCTGAAGCGAAGGATGAAACAAGGCTGAAACTGGCCGGAGAGAATTTACCGCAAAGCGACAGCGGTTTTGAATTGTTTCAAACGTCAGCTTTTGCGGAGACGCAAATGGATAAAAAAGTAAAATATCAGATGGCTTTACAGGGAGAGCTGGCCAGAACCATACAAAGCATAAATAAGGTCAAAGCCGCCAAGGTCAATCTGGTTTTACCGGAAGAGTCGTTGTTTGTACAGAGCCAGCAGACGCCGAAAGCCTCGGTGGTAATTAATACATATAATAACGAAAGCTTGTCGTCGTCCGAAGTCCATTCAATCATTAACTTGGTGGCAAACAGCGTACAGGGATTATTAAAGGAAGACGTTGTAATCGTAGATCAGAACGGTACTTTGTTATCTGACGGATTATTGAGCGACGGCTATAATTTAGCGGACAATGTAAGAGCTCAGCAAGCAATGAAAAGGGAATTTGAGCGGGAAAAGCAGAATATTATCCAGAATATGCTGGACAAGGCTTTAGGTAAAGATAACTCGGTGGTAGTTGTAAGCGCTGATCTTAATTTCGATAACATAGAAGAAAGAGCGGAGCAGTATTACCATGATGAGGGCGGGGTTCATGTGCGTTCCGAGAGCATAGACAAGGCGTCCACAGAGGAAACCAGCACCGGTACGGCGAATGTTCCAGGTACTGATACCAATATACCGCAATACGCCGAAGTCAATGACGGGACAAACTCTTCCGGGAGTTCCGACAGCAGCAGCCGTACTACCAACTATGAAATAAGTAATACGGAAACACTTACCAAATATTCTGTCGGAGACGTTAAATATGATTATTTAACGGTAACCGTATTGGTAAACAGCGGAGCTGAGGCAGGGGACAGTTTGGGCGGAAGCGAACAGGAGCGGATAAATACAATCAGGACGCTGGTGGCTAGCGCCACGGGTTTACGGGAAAACAGGCCTAATGAAAATGTCCGGCTGGAAGATAATATTTCGGTTGCTTTTGTCGATTTTGTGCCTGAAGCAGAGGAACCGGCAGTGTCTCCGATGACTGTCTGGGAGAGCGTTATGGCTAAACCTTATCTCCTGATTGTGGGAGTTTTGGCGGCCGTTTTACTGGTTGCCGGGTTACTGCGTCTGGTTCGCAGGCGCAAAAATGCCGCTGAATCTGAAGAAGGTGTTTTTGACACTATTATTGAAGAAGAACCAGAGTTAAAAGATATTTTTGAAAAAGCGCTGACTCCTGAAGAAAAAGAAATGCAGAAGATCAGAGAAGAGATAGATAAATTTATCGAAAACGATCCTGAAAACGCAGCCAATGTTATTAAGACCTGGCTGATGGAGGACTTACTATAGTGGCGGGTACATCTGCGGCAGCAAAAACTTTAACTGGTAAACAAAAAGCAGCTAAATTTTTAATTACCTTAGGGCCCGAGAAATCATCTAAGATATTGCAGTTTCTGGATGAGGAACAGGTTGAGCAATTGACTTTGGAAATTGCTAACGTAAGGAATGTTTCACCCGAAAGGATGGAACAGCTGAGTCGTGAATTTTTTGAAATGTGCCTGGCGAACCAATACATTGGGCAGGGCGGCATTAGTTACGCGAAGGAAATTTTGGAAAAAGCCTATGGGGCCGAAAAGACTGCCGAGATATTGTCGAGAATATCGGCTTCTTTACAGGTGCGGCCGTTTGATTTTATGAAAAAGACGGAAGCGTCTCAGCTTATGAATTTTATTCAGGCGGAGCATCCGCAGACAATCGCTTTAGTATTAGCGTATTTGGAGCCGGAAAGGGCTTCTTTGGTGCTGTCTTCCCTCAACCCGGAAAGGCAGGCTGATGTTGCTAAACGCATAGCTTTAATGGATACTACTTCGCCGGACGTAATCAGAGAAGTGGAAAAAGTTTTGGAGAGAAAACTTTCTTCTTTGGCGCCGCAGGAATTGGCCAACGCCGGCGGCGTAAAAGCGGTGGTGGAAATTATTAACCGCGTAGACCGCGGCACCGAAAAAACTATTATGGAATCTTTGGAAATGCAGGATCCGCAATTAGCGGAAGAAATCAAGAAACTTATGTTTGTATTTGAAGATGTAGTCATGATTGATGACAGATCGGTTCAAAGAGTGCTGCGGGAAGTGGAAACGCAAGATTTGGCTATGGCTCTGAAAGGTGCCAGCGCGGAACTGTCAGCCAAGATTTATGGTAATATGTCTACCAGAGCAGCGGAAATGCTGAGAGAAGATATAGAATTTATGGGACCGGTACGCTTACGTGACGTTGAGGATGCTCAGCAGAGAATAGTAAATGTCATTCGCCGCCTGGAAGAAGTGGGTGAAATAGTAGTTGCCCGCGGCGGAGGAGGAGATGAAATAGTTGTCTAGGATCATCATAAAAAGACCGGATGTGTCAGAAAATGAAGAAGTTAAAATATTGACTTTTACATATGAAAATACTGATGAAGACCTCTATTCAGTTTGCGGACGTGACGGGCTTTTATGTGCTGAAAAAATAGGGGGCGCTGACTCACAAAGCGTTATTGGCAATAACGAGCTCCTGGACGATATGGTTCAGGAAGGAGAGAAAACAGTCAGGGATTTGCTGGAACAAGCGAGGCGGGAAGCCGATTCTTTAATAGAAAAAGCGCGGGAAGAAGCGGAAAAGCTTTTGGAAGAAGCGCGGAATGAATGCGGCAGAATCGGAGATGAAGCGCGGACTGACGGCTATGATCAAGGATTGAAGAATGCGCAGAAAGAAATAGAAGAGGACCGCCAGTTTGCCATGGAGCAATGTAACGAGATGTTAGCTGAAGCTCAACGTAATAAACAGAAAATTATTGAATCTTCTATGGCGGATATGACCAGGTTGTCTATTTTAATAGCAAAAAAAATACTGGCTACGGAAATAAAGACTAATCCGGCTGTTATTGTTAATGTTATCCGGGAGGCTGTCAGTTATCTGGATAGTCCTGAAGTATTAAAGGTATTTCTTAGCCCGGAAGATATAGAAGGGGTACACGCCCAGATTGCCGACGCTGATTTAAATGATACGAAGTTCTATAGTCCGACAGTAGAACTGCACAGAAATAAAAACATTACCAGCGGCGGTTGTATAGTTGAAAGTGATGTAGGTTCCATAGACGCTCAGCTGGAAACCAGAATTGATAATGTAGAGAAAGCGATTTGGGAAGCGGCAATTGATGGATACAATCAGAACGTTTGATATGAACAGAATAATAAACGCTATTGATAAGGTGCATACTTGCAGGATCAAGGGGATTATATCGCAGGTAATAGGACTGACAATAGAAGCTACCGGTCCCAGATTGAGTTTGGGAGAGCTTTGTTACATACAAACCAACTCGGCCGACCGTGAATTAGTGCCGGCTGAAGTGGTGGGATTTAAAAACAATCGCATCCTTTTAATGCCATTGGGAGAATTAGAGGGAATAGGACCAGGAAGTGAACTTATAGCTGCCGGAACTTCGCTTAGGGTAAAGGTGGGCATGGAACTGCGAGGCCGGGTTCTTAACGGCTTAGGAGAGCCGATTGATGACCGCGGGCGCATAGATTCCGAACTGTATTATCCGGTTATGAATAAACCGCCGGGGCCTTTGCAAAGAAAAAGAATTGAAGATTCTTTGCCGGTGGGAGTAAAGGCTATTGACGGCTTAACCACTATAGGATGCGGGCAGAGAATGGGGTTTTTTGCCGGCAGCGGGGTAGGAAAGAGTACTTTGATAGGGATGATAGCCCGTAACACAGAAGCGGACATCAATGTTATTGCGCTGGTGGGTGAAAGAGGGAGAGAAGTACGCGATTTTCTGGAACGGGATTTAGGCGAATTAGGGCTTAAAAGGTCGGTAGTGGTGGTGGCTACCTCGGATCAACCGGCTTTGGTAAGGTCAAAAGGGGCTTTTGTAGCTACTAGCATAGCTGAATATTTTCGTGATCAGGGCTTGAATGTTTTACTGCTTATGGATTCGCTTACGCGGTTTGCTTTGGCGCAAAGAGAAATAGGGCTGGCTATAGGGGAACCTCCTACTACCAGAGGCTTTACTCCTTCAGTGTTTGCTCAGTTGCCTAAGCTGCTTGAAAGGGCAGGTACTTCAGAGAGCGGAAGTATTACGGGATTGTATGCGGTTTTAGTTGAAGGGGACGATTTGAATGAACCTATAACCGATGCTGTAAGGGGCATCGTGGACGGGCATATTGTTTTGAGCCGGAAATTAGCTGCGAAAAATGTTTTCCCGGCCATTGATGTAGGGGAAAGCATAAGCAGGCTTATGATCGAAATTGCGGATTCTGATCATATGCAGGCTGCGAACAAATTCAGGAATATTTTGGCGACTTACGAAGAAGCTAAAGATTTGATAGATATAGGGGCTTATAAAATGGGAACCAATTCCAGGATAGACGAAGCTATTAATTTGTTTGACAAATGTCAATATTTTCTGAAGCAAGGCATATATGAGGACAGTGTTTATGAAGACACGATATTGCTGCTGAAAGAAACCGTTAACAATAAGGAGTAAAATAATGAAAAGTTTTCATTTTCGCTTACAAACCAAATTAAACCTTTGTAAAAGCCAGGAGCAAATGGCTAAAGAAAAACTGGCGGTTTGTGTGAACGAACTGGAAAAGCTTAAAAAAGAGCAGGCAAAAATACTTGACAGGATTAATGCCTTGGAAAACACTATCCGCGTTTTTAACCAAGAGCACATGCTGACCCAGGAAGTAATAATGAATAAAGAGTATTTGCCGGTATTAAGGGAAAAACATCAAACTCTTGAGGACAAGATTCAAAAAGCAGCTTTATTGGTGGAGGAAGCGCGCAGAGATTTACTGGAGAAGAAAAAAGCTTCCAATATGTTTGAGAAGTTAAGGGATAAAAAATGGCGGGAGTACTCCGAAGCGGTAAAATTAGAAGAGCAGAAAAAGACTGATGAGGTAGCGATGATAAGTTATTTCCGCAATAAAGTAAACTGACAATGAAGAAGTTAACCGTTTGGTTACGCAATATATGGTCACGACAGGGGTAGTAACATGTTTAAGAAAAAAAAGACTTTAGCTGTGATGTTAATCATTCTTTTATTAATATCTGTTGCCGGATATTTTGGCTATGGGTTTTATAAAGAACCATCCCGTTTAAGCAATATACCGCTGATAAAAAATTTCGTTCCTGCCGCCGAAGAAGATTCTGAGACGCCTGAGCTTTCGGAAGAGGAACAAGTTCAACAGGAAGTAGCTGGTTTAAAAGCGGCTTTAGAAGAAAAAGAGGTTGAAAAGGAAGCGTATGAACAGGAAATAACCCAGTTGAGGCAGCAATTGGCAAACAACGAGGTTGAAGAATTGCAAAATGAAGTGGCGAGGCTGGAATTAGTAATTTCAGATCTGCAAAACCAACGCAGCAATCAAGACGCGGCGTATCAGGACTTAGCTCAGTATTATGCTTTGATGAAAGCTAAGGACGCGGCCGGTATTTTAAGTAAACTAAGCGATGATGATGCGATAGGGATTATATCGCGTATGGAAAATGACGCCGCTGCCAGCGTAATGCAGAATATGGATCAGGACAGAGCGGCGACTATTACTAAAAAGATGCTTACGGTCAGTATGTAAATCAGAGAATTTTATGGAAAGGAGGTGAGAAAATGAATCAGTTGGAGATTTTAAATAGTCCTGTGTTTTTAAAGGATGAAAAAAACGCTGGGACAGTTACTAAAGCTAAAGTAAATAAGAACAATGATTTTAGCGCCAGACTGAATAGCCGGTTACATAATGATGACGATGCCGCCGCGGGGTATAATGCGGATAAAACCGCTAAAGGCAGGACGGCGCCTGGGGATAGCGAAGAAGCCGTTCAGGCTAAGGGGTTAGATGCGGAGAAAACAGCGGGATACCAGGATATGAGTACCGAGGATAAAAAAATGCCTGAACATCAGGAAGCCGGTAGCATATCCCAAGAGACAGCGGAGCAGGAAGGAGCGTCCCAGGCGCAAGCGGCCATATCCCCAGTAGCGGTTAGTATTCCTCTGACTGCCGGTTTTCTGAACATTGATGCTGTAGCGGAGAACGTAATACTTCCCGGTGGTACAACGGCTGAATTGTCAGTCAGCGGCAACGAAACGGTGAACAGCCTTTTTGCTGATGCAGAAGCGGCGGCTGAGCGGAGTGAATTAAAAACCGGTATTTCTGTTGTTACGGTTGCTAAAGAGACTAATCCGGAAATACCTATGCCTATGAACGTAAAAAACGCCGGCGTTCTCGCGGCACAAGAAACAACGGCGGTTGATTTTACAGGTTCAAAAATTACCGGGCAAATGGATGATGATCTTTATAAAGCGCCGGCCGCGGATAAAAATGTGTCAAATGCTCAAGAGAGTGGCGAAAAAAATGGGATTCGTTATAAAGTTTATGGTGAGGAACATCCAACAGGAGAAAAAACACCGGCGGTTCCTGAAAATTCCGAAGTGAAGAAAATAATGAATATTGAGGCCAAGCGCAGTGAATTCCAGCGCTTTAAAGAACATAATGACGGCGGCAACGGGAAGAATGACGCTTTTTCAAATGCAAAGCCCGCGGCGCCGGAAGCGGATACCCGGAATTTACTTTTTGCGCAGCGTTCTGACAGCCGCTGGAATATGGAAAGTGTTCGCAGCTTCGCCCTTACCGAGGCCCAGGCAAACTATGCGTCAGAAACTGCTCCAGAAGATTTGTTTGATCAGATGGTGAAAAAGTTTGACATTATGATGAAGCAAAACCTTTCAGAAATTAAACTTCAATTACATCCGGAATATTTAGGAAAAATGATGATTAAAGTGGTTATGGAAGAAGGGGCTTTGATAGCTAAGTTTTATACTGAAAATAATCAGGTCAAAGCGTTGATTGAGAATAACCTGGCAATGTTAAAACAAAACTTTGAAGCGCAAGGGATCAAAGTGGAAAAAACAGAGGTAAATGTTCAGGTAAATGCTGACAGTAATAATAACCAGGATGCGCGTAATCAGCAACAACAGGCAGATGAACGCCAGGACAGCCATAAAAATGATTATTCCGTTATAAATTTGGACCAATATCATTGGCCGGAGGAAAAAACGGAACCGGAATCACTTCGTATTTACCCTTACGAATGGGGTAGTTATGATGAGGCGGCGGATGCGGGCGTGAATATGGAAAGTATAAATTATCTTATATAGATAGGAGGGGTAAAAAATGGCGGTAAGCTCAATAAGCGATTATACCAGTCTGCCGTCTGGCACCGCAGTAGACGTAACTAAGGGCAAAGAACTGGGACAGGAAGATTTTTTGAAATTATTGGTAACTCAATTGCAAAATCAAGATCCTTTAAACCCGCAGAGCGACAGGGAATTTATAGCGCAAATGGCTAGTTTCAGCAGCCTGGAGCAAATGAAAAATCTTAACGCTAGTTTTAATGAGTTATCATATCAAATAGGGGATGTAATGATACCTAATTTAATGCTGCAGCAATCATCCGCTTTGATTGGGCGGGAAGTAAGTTATATAAATCCTGAACCTACAGGTGAGGATGATATCATTCTCAGCGGAACGGTGCAGTCGGTTGTGCTGATAGACGGAGTGCCATATTGTGTAGTTAATGGGCAAAACATCAGTATGGAATCGATGCTGTCGATAATGAATCAGTCTCCGGACAGTAAGGCTTTAGAAAAAATAGCGCTGGCCTTAGATAAAATAACTAAAAAAATCGCGCCGGATGAAACGGATACAGAAGAAGAAACAGTAGCGGCCGTTGCCGAAAACGATGAAGTTATTGCGGAAAATGGCGAGCCGGATACTGGAATTTCAGCTTAGCCATTAATGTATTATGATGATATTTAAGTAAAATGCAAAGGGTGAGGTAAATATGGAAAATAATAATGTAATTTTTCATACTCAAATAATTCAGCCTTTAGGCACGGTAGTCAGTAAGGCAGCTCCCAGAACAGGAGGCGCCGCTAAAGAGGATTTCCGGAATATTCTTGAAAATGAACTCCAGCGGGAATTAAAATTTTCGCGGCATGCTCAGGAAAGGCTAAGGGTCAGGAATATAAATTTAAATGATGAGGATTTGCGAAACCTTTCTTCAGCCGTATCCAGGGCTAAAGAAAAAGGGGCCAAGGATTCTTTGGTTTTAATGGGAGATTTAGCTTTAGTGGTAAGCATTAAAAATAATACGGTTATAACAGCCGTAGATGGTTCCAGTTTAAAAGAAAACGTGTTTACCAATATAGATTCCACAGTGATAATTTAAAGGGCCGGACCTCTAGGAGGAAGCCCTTGGCGTACAGGCGATTCCTGGCGCCGATATGTTAAAGGAGGTTTTAGTAATATGATGCGTTCATTATATTCGGGAGTAACAGGCCTGAAGAACCAGCAAGTCAAAATGGATGTAATAGGAAATAACATAGCTAATGTGGGTACCGCCGGATTTAAAAAAAGCCGGGTAGTTTTCAGCGATAAATTATATCAGGCCAACCGGGGAGCTTCCGCCCCTTCTGATACAAGAGGCGGAACGAATCCCATGAGTGTTGGGTTAGGGACGGCGCTGTTCAGTATTGACCAGATACACACACCTTACGCCGCCTCTATGACCAACCGTTTGACCGATATGGCTTTAGACGGAGACGGGTATTTTATAGTAAAACAGTCAAGCGGTTCAACTGTTTATACCAGATCAGGGGCTTTTGTTATTGATGAGTACAATAATTTAGTTACTGTTAACGGCGATTTCGTGCAGGGCTGGTTAGCGGACGAAGACGGTAATTTTATTACTAACCCGACCCGCATGACCAATATCAACATAACCGATTATCAGAACATGGCTCCTAAAGCGACTACTGAAATGATTATGGAAGGCAATTTAAACTCCGCTTTGGAAGCGCAGGCAGCAGGCTTTAACATGGCTACCGACGCTCCGGACGACGAAAACGTGGTTATTATCGCTAAAGATTTTTACGATTCCCTGGGTAATAAAAATACTCTTTCTTATCGGTTTTTTAAGACCGGCGCTAATGAGTGGGCTTGCGATTTATCGCTGGATCCGACTTTCCCTGATAACGGAGGAACCGGATATACCTCAGTTACCCCGCCGGCTGCCGCCAATTTTACCGATGCCGGAGGAGAAACCTTCCGTATTGAGAATATAATATTTGGTACGGATGGAAAAATTGATTCCGCGGGGGTAACGTCTATGCATGTCACTTTTGACAACACAGCCGTCAGCGGCGCCGATATTGTGGATTTTACGATTGATTTAGAAGACATTTTACAGTATAACTCCGATTCCAATATTGATGTAGGACGGCAAAACGGCAATTCGGCCGGCGTATTGGTGAGCCGTGATGTGGGAACCGATGGGATTATGAACGGTACTTACGATAATGGCTTTACACGCCCTATGTTTCAGATAGCGATAGCGAGTTTTAAAAATGCCGAGGGTTTAAAACAGATCGGCAACAGCAGCTGGCAGGAATCCGCTAATTCGGGAGACCCGCAAATAGGGGTTCCGGGTTCGGGTTCGAGAGGTTCTATAATGCCTGGCTATCTGGAAATGTCGAATGTGGATATGGCGGAGGAATTTACCGAAATGATTGTTACGCAAAGGGGATTTTCAGCTAATTCCAGAATTATAACCGTTTCAGATGAAATGTTGCAGGAGCTGGTTAATATAAAACGCTAAGTATGCGATATAATTAAGGCGTCTTTATTTTTTATGAAGACGCCTGTTAAAAAGGAGAGGCAATGATTTATATTTCAAGATTAAACGGAGAAAAAGTAGCGCTGAATGATGATTTGATTGAGCTGATGGAAGAGACTCCTGACACCGTAATTACCCTTACCACCGGGAAAAAAATGGTGGCGTCTGAAAGTATTGATGATATTATTGAAAGGATAGCTGATTTTCGGAGAAAATGTTTTCAGGTTATTAGTTCTTAAGGAGGTAAAGCGTGGCCGACAAGAAAGAAGTAAAAGAAAAAGACGTGAAAGAAAAAGATGTAAAGGAAAAAGAGGGGAAGTCCGATTTCATCAAAATGGTAGGGATAGGCCTGATAGTATTGGTTATTGCCTTGGGAGCGTCATATGTATTATTCAGTAAAATGATACAAAGCGCTATTCCGCAAAATGACAAGAATGAAACCCAGAACGCCCATGAAGTTGGGGAAATCATTAAATTAGACGAGTTTATCACTAACATCAATAATGGCGGCAAGTACGTGAAAATGAAAGTGTCAATTGAAATTGCCAGTGAAGATGAAAAAGTTAAAGAAAAGGTCAATAGCTTTATGCCGGTGATAAGAGACAGCATACTGGAAATCATTTCCGACAAGATGGTGTCTGACTTTGATTACCGCAACAGGGACAATTTAAAAAAGGAAATCCGTGATAGTATTAATACTCGCTTGGGCAGCGAGCAAATACGCAATGTGTATTTTGAAGATATAATTATCCAATAAAAATAAGACCTGAAAGGGAGGGGCAAAATGGCGGACGTTTTGTCGCAAAATGAGATTGACGCATTATTGATTGCGCTTAGCAGCGGATCGGTAGACGCTGATGAGTTAAAAATTGAACAGGAAAAGAAAAAAGTAAAAGTATACGATTTTCGTCGGCCGAATAAATTTTCCAAAGATCAATTTCATACCTTACAGGTTATTTATGAAAATTATGCGAGATCTTTAGGTACTTTCTTGTCTGCCCAAATGAAAACGATAGTCCAAATCGAAGTGCTTTCAGTTGAACAGTTGACTTATGAGGAGTTTACCAGGTCAGTTTCTAATCCTACTATATTAAGCATATTTTCATTTTTTCCTTTGGAAGGCAGCAGTATAATGGAAATAAATCCTGAATTGGGATTTGCCTTTTTGGATCGTTTACTGGGAGGAGCCGGGACTTCGCTGGAAAAATTAAGGGCTTTGACCGAAATTGAGGAAACAGTTATTGCGAGACTGTGCCAAAGAATGCTGGTTTACCTGCAAGAACCTTGGGGCAGCATTATTCAGATAGAACCCGCGGTAGAACGAATTGAGACTAATCCGCAATTTACCCAGCTGGTATCTTCAAGTGAGATAATGATTATCGCTTCTTTGGAAACGCAGATGGGTGACATTATGGGAATGATCAATATATGTATGCCGTTTCTGGTATTGGAGCCGATAATAGATAAACTGTCGGTACATTATTATTACGCATCTAATCAGCGCAGACAGGACAGTAAAAATAAAAGCGCAATTCAAGCGCAGCTTGAAAAAGTACAGGTGCCTATACATATTGTTTTAGGGGAAAACATAATTACAGTGTCTGAATTGCTGGGTCTGGATGTGGGAGACGTTCTGGTTTTAAATAAAAAAACTGATGACAATATTAAAATTATTGTAGGCGATAATTTAAAATATTATGGGAAACCAGGAATTGTAGATACCAGATTAGCAGTGCAAATACATAAAATTGTTGAGGAGGGGATAGAAGATGAATGATGGAATGCTTTCCCAAGCAGAAATAGATGCCTTGTTGAATAATAGCAGCGATGACACTACTGAAAATGAGGAATTTTCTGTGGAGAAATCGTCCAGCACTGCCATCAGTCCGGAAGAACAGGACACTTTGGGAGAGATAGGAAATATATGTATGGGTTCGGCGGCCACCGCGCTTTCAACTTTATTAAACAAAAGAGTCGTAATAACGACTCCTATGGTTGTAGTAACCGAACGGCAATTTTTTGCCGAACAGTACACTTTACCTTTTGTAGTTGTGCAGGTTCGTTACCGCGAAGGTTTGGACGGAGCCAATATTCTTTTTATAAAAGAAAGTGACGCTTGCATTATAGCTGATCTTATGATGGGCGGAGACGGGTATGTTGAAAAGGTCGAAGTAAATGAGATCATGCTCAGTGCTGTGGCGGAAGCAATGAATCAAATGGTAGGCTCCTCAACTACCAGTTTATCCTCGATGTTTAAAATGAGGATTGATATTGAGCCTCCTATTGTTAATGTAGCAGAGATGAAAGAAGAGATACTTAATATTGAAAGTCTGCATGATGAGCTGGTATGTATAAAATTTAAAATGGAAATAGAAGGCTTGATTAACAGTGAAATAATTCAAATTATTCCTATGGAGTCCGTTCAAAATATTATGAGGCTGGCTAATAATTCGGCTAAAGCAAATACTGCTGAAGCCGTTACTGAAGATAATACTGATAATGCTTCCAACACAAAGGATAAAGTTGCCGCGTCTCCGGTTCCGCCTCCGGTATACCGCGAAGACGCAACCGGTTATAATTATAATAAGCAGCCCGCTATGGGCAGCGGCAATGATGTTCAGCAAGTACAGTTTACATCTTTACAAGGAAATACAAGTACTATTATACCGCAGAATATTGATCTAATAATGGATGTACCTTTGGATGTGGCAGTGGAGTTGGGTAAAACCAGAATGACTATTAAAGAGGTTTTGGATCTTCAGCAAGGCTCAATTATACAATTGGAAAAGATGGCGGGCGAACCAGTCGATATGTTAGTTAACGGTAAACTGATTGCCAAAGGAGAAGTAGTAGTTATTGACGAATTTTATGGAATTAGGATAACTACTATTGTCAGTCCTATAGACAGAGTAAATAAACTGCAATAATAGTTTTAAAGTATTAGGAGGATAAACAAAACATGGCAAAGAGAGTATTAGTTGTTGATGACGCTGCTTTTATGAGAATGATGATTAAAGACATTTTAAGCAAAAATGGTTATGACGTAGTGGGAGAAGCTGAAAACGGAGCTGTTGCAGTGGAAAAATTTAAAGAGCTCACTCCGGATTTAGTGACTATGGATATAACAATGCCGGAGATGGATGGTATCGCGGCAGTTAAGGAAATAAAAGCGCTGGATTCTAAAGCTATAATTATTATGTGCAGCGCCATGGGCCAGCAATCCATGGTAATAGACGCTATCCAGGCCGGAGCGCGTGATTTTATTGTAAAACCCTTCCAGCCGGATCGTGTGCTTGAAGCAGTAGGCAAAGCGTTGGAATAGCAGCAGTAAAATAAAAAATGATATGAGAAAATTTCATTCTAAGGCGCATCTTAAAAAAAATACAGTTTGGTATGTAATACTACTGGGCGTTATCTTGTCGCAGCTTGCTGGGCTGGGCTGGCCGGAGCAAATAAACTTTATCGATGGGTTTGTTCCGGAAGCCTATGCGGTTGACGATGTGGATGAAATAAACAGGGTTCTGGATGACCAGACTGCAGTTTCGTCTGAAAATACTAACCTGGGGCTGAGCGCTTTAAAGCTGGTAGTAATACTGGTTTTGATTATAGCCGCCGCATGGCTTATTATCAAATTCTTTAACCGGTCGGCTCAGAATAAAATGCAGGGCCGGTATTTAAGTGTTACAGACGAGGTTATTTTAGGACAAAACCGTGGAATCGTTTTGTGTTCCTTAGGATCAAAAATATATGCTTTGGGGGTTACCGATCACCATATTTCAGTGCTTTTTGAAATTCAGGAAGAAAGTGTGATTGAACAGATTACGCAAAACCAACTGCTGAGAGATGAGCAGCAGGAGTATTTTAATGTAAAGAATGGTTTTAGTAAGTTACTGGGTAATTTTAAAAAAAAACCAAGAGGAATTAGCAGTACCCAAAGCCCGCTTAAAAAAGATTTTCACAAAATTATGCAGGATCAGGTTCACAGATTAAAAGAAAATTCTTTTGATGAAGCGGGGGATAAGAAGAATAGGGAGAAAAACGAGGGTAATGGAAACAGTCTTTAGCAGGGCGGCGGGGAAACGCAGCCAATGCCAA
>JAISWS010000057.1 GCA_031270725.1 Syntrophomonadaceae bacterium
AAGAAAACCGACAAAAGAGACGCTAAACGGATCGCGGAACTTTTCAAGTGTGATTTAGTCCGGTCCAGTTTTATCCCACCCGCTGAAATCCGGCAATTACGTGACCTCTGCCTATACCAGACCAAACTGACTAGGACGTGTTTGAAAACTGGATTCCAGCGCGAAGCGTCGAGCAAGCTCGACTATCATTGCGGCGGTTTTATTCGAAATTTCGCGCTTGAGGAGTTTTCAAACACGTCTTAGGAGCAGTGAAACAATTAAACAGCAAACTTTTTCACAGGTCATCAAGTATAAACTCCGCTATCTCCTTATAAGCGTCCTCGGCTGTGGGAGAGTCTCCCAGCCCGTTTGCGAAGGCGTGAAAAGCGTTGTCGTAAACTATGGTTTTTACCGCGCCGCCAAGTTTATGCAAATGCTCCCCATATAAAACGCCGTCGTCTAAAAGGCCGTCGCGTCCGGCAAGCAGTATCAGTGCCCGGGTAGGGCAAGGGTCGTCTTCCCCCGTGGCAAGCAAGGGCGAAAAATATATGGTGTTATAATCTTTCGCGTTATTGGCGTATAATTTGCGGGATATCAATATCAACCTGCGCATACTGAAAAATTCTAACCCTTTCTGCTTGTAACTCTTTGTGTCCAGCTTATACATTTCCGTGACCGGATAAAGCAAAATCTGCCCCGCCGGCACAAAGCCGCGCTGCTTCTTCAGCGACAATACAGCGGCAGCCGCTAAATTGCCCCCCGCGCTGTCGCCGGCTATATATACCCGGGATTTGTCAATATAACTGGCCCCGGCGGACTCAACAAGATTAAGCAAGCCCCTTTCACATTCCCTTAAAGCCACAGGGAAACGGGCCTCCGGCGCCACATGGTAGTCCGCCGACGCGCAAACAACATCGTTTTCGTCCGTCAGTTTCCGCATCAAATTCTCATTGGCAAGATGTGTTCCGCCAAGAAAGCCCCCACCGTGAATAAAATAGAACAGGGGATGTTTCCCCTCAGGCAGTTCGGCTCTGCGGTAAAAGTACACACTGTAAGAACCGCTCCCAACGTCGGATTTATATTCTTCCTTGATTATTCTGTTCGTAATGTTTACTGTCGGAAGTTTTATAGTAAAAGACGTATCCCGCATTTTCTTAAGCGAACGCCGGATAATAAACTCCAAAACCGGCTGTGGAAATTTCATCAGCACGCCATTAAATTTCCCGGAATCTTCCGCCGCCTGTTTTTCTGTATCAGTTAAGGGGAATTGTTTGTGAATCAACTCGTGCGTCGAGCAAGCTTGACTATCATCTACCATTGTTGAGTCCCTCCAGAATCCCGTCAACCTGTTCCTCCGAAACGCCAAGCAAAATAAGGACCTTAATGGGCATAGACATTACCATTTTCATGTAAGCTTCCTCATCCCCAGGTTTGCCGCCTGTTTTACCCTGCGTCTGCGTGCTCAAAACCTTAAGTAATTCATCAATAACCGTCTTGCCTGCTTCGACCGCGCAAATGTCGCCCATAAGCGAATCACGGGTAAATGTTTTCCTTTCAATTCTTGCGGAGATAACCTCGACCTCTGTTTCCCCGCGAATATCCGCCGACGACGCGCCCGCCAAAATTTTGTACCTTCCCGAATTTACCCGCCATCCGCTCATAACCGCGTCATAGAAAGCAAAATCGCGGTAAGTAAGCTCAAATACTGCGGTCTTGGTCTCGTTTGGCTCCAGGCTCATTTTTTTAAAAGCCTTCAGCTCTTTTACCGGCCGTATAACGCCGATAGTCGAGCCGGAAACGTCCGGCTGCACATATAACTGCACGATTTCCTTACCCGCGGCATCCCCTGTGTTTTTAACAGATACGCTGATTTTTACGCTCTCATTGTCAAGGAATCTGTCCTTTTCGGCGCTTAATTTTCCGTAAGAAAATCGCGTGTACGATAATCCGTGCCCAAAAGGGAAAAGAGGCTCTATTCCCTTCTTTTCATAATAACGGTATCCGACAAATATATCCTCGCCATAGAAAGAAACATCGCCTTCACCCGGGAAAAATAAATATGCCGGCGTGTCCGAAAGTTTTTTCGCGAAGGTCTCCGCGAGTTTGCCGCTGGGATTAACTTCCCCTGTTAATATATCGTAGACCGCGCCGCCGCCTGCCTCGCCCGGCAGAAACGCCGCCAAAACGGCGCCGGCTTCATTAACCCACGGCATAACCGCCGCGCTGCCCTCAAACAAAATAACAGCCGTCGGTATCTTCGCCGCGCACAAGGAGAAAATAGCTCTATTCTGCTGTTCCGGCAAATCAAGCGATATTCGGTCAAACCCCTCGGATTCCTCGGATTCTGGAGTGCCCGCGAAAACAAGGGCCGCTCCGCAGGTTTCAGCCGCGCCTAGTATGGCGGGAATGTCTGAAAAATCAGGAATATATACGGTGTCCCAGTTGTTTTCCACGAAAAACTCAAGCGCCGAGTCCACCTTATAGCAGTTGACATGAGAACTGCCGCCGCCCTGGAAATGCGGTTCCACAGCGTATTCGCCCACAATAAGCAGTCTTTGCTTTTTAAGCGGAAGCAGGCCATTGTTTTTAAGGAGAACCATGCTTTCCCCGGCAATAGTCCGGGCAAGGGCGTGGTTTGTCTCGAAATCCTCTGTCCCCGTGCCGCATAAGGGCTCTTTCTTCTTAAGGTCATTGGCCTTAAGCGTAAGGGCGATAACGTTTACAGCCGCAGCTTCCAGGGCTTCTTTCGAAAGCCTGCCGTCCTTTACCGCCTTCTCAATTCGGGCAGGGTCGCCGTCAAACCCTGGCATTTTTAAATCATTGCCAGCAGCCACGGCTTTAACGTCGCTGGCCACAGCGCCCCAGTCCGATACGACTATACCGTGATAATCCCATTCCGCGCGCAGAATATCCGTAAGGAGACGTTTGTTTTGGCTGCAAGGTTCCCCGTTGAGAGTGTTGTAGGCGCTCATAACAGCGTCGGCGCCTCCCTCGCCCAGGGCTTTTTCAAATGCGGGCAGGTATATCTCGCGCAAAGCCCGCTCGCTGATTAGGCTGTTTACTGTAAAACGCCTTGTTTCCTGGTTGTTGCCGGCGAAGTGTTTTACACAGGCGGAGATGCCCGTGCTTTGAACGCCCCTGATATACGCGGCCGCGAGTTTTCCTGATAAACAGGGGTCCTCGGAAAAATACTCAAAATTTCTTCCGCAAAGCGGGCTGCGTTTAATGTTTGTTCCAGGACCGAGCAGCAGCGAAATATCATGCGTCTTCGCGTTATTGCCTAAGGCCTCGCCCATTTTGAAAAGCGTGTCCTCGTCCCAGCTGCCGGAAACGCACGAGCCCGAGGGAAAGCATACGGTTTTAACGGATTCGTCTACAGCGATATCGCTATAATCAAGCTGTTTACGGATGCCGTGGGGTCCGTCGGACATATCAATTTTCTTAAGCCCCAGACGCTCACAGCCGCGGGTTTCCCACATGCCGGCCCCGGAAACAAGACCCGCCTTTTCGGCCGCCGTCATCCGCGCGGCCAGTTCTTTCGCTTGCCGCTGATACTCTTTAAGATTACTCATTGACTATCCCTCCAAACTTTCTCTTGTAAAGTGCACACATATTTCGGGAACCGAATATTTTCCGCCAGGTTCAGTGTATTTAAACACGGGCCTGGCGCCGTTCGGGATATCCGTAAGCACGCTTTTTTCGAGGGTGACCCTCATTAAAAAATCAGCGTAATATTCGATAAAATCAAAGGGAAATTCTGTGGTTCCATGGGAAACGCGAAGTTTTTCATAACCCTTGAGTTTGGCGAGTTCCCTTAGCGCCGCCTGATATCCCTTTAAGGACGGCGAGTTTTCAAAGAACAAAAACAATCCATGATTTACCGCGTCTCCCACATACAGCGTTTTTGTCCGCTTGTCAGCCAAAATAACACTTCCGGGGGAATGCCCGGGGAAATGTATTACCTCTATGGTCCTTCCGCCCAGCTCGAATTTGTGGCCATCCGCAATGGTTTTTACAGCAGGCGTGTATTTTTTAAACTTTTGAAGTTTAAAAAAAAGCAACAGCGGAATGATAATCGGATAGGCCTTTTTAGCGTAACCAAAAAGCAGGCTGGTCTGCGATTTCTGCCAAGCCGGGTCAAGCATCGGCATATCCGCCGGGTGAATGTATATTTCCTGAAACTGGGCGTTACCCCCCGCATGGTCAGCGTGACCATGGGTATTCATAACGATTAGCCGCTTATCCGTTAATTTGGCTATGGATTTGCGTATATCCATATATCCGTTGCCCGTGTCGGACAGCAGCGCTCTATCTTCCCCTAAAAAAAGATACGCCCCGACGCCCAGCGCTTCCATGATATAATAGGTAGCGCCGTCAATCCTATAAGTCTTGAAATAGCCCATACCATCATCTCCAAAATATTCTGTTAAAGCATATTTTGTATTTTATCGAAACGGTTTGACAATTCATATAAAAATATATAGACTTTTATAAATATAATATATGAGGTGATAAAATGAAATCAGAGGTTTATAAAAATACTATAGAAAGTGCCCTTATGCGTGAGAACTACGAACGCCGAGAGGAGCAGTGGCTCCATATCCCCTATGAGAAAGAGCTTAAATTGCTGGAATGTATAAAAAACGGCGACACCGTAAGCGTTAAAAACTCTTGTTTTGGAATTTTTCCGCGCCATGACGGGCATTTGTCAGATAACCCGCACAGACAGGTGATTTATGAATTTGTCGCCAGCGTAACCCTCATAACGCGCTTCGCCATAGAAGGCGGCCTGGATACGGAAAGCGCCTACAGCCTCAGCGACGCTTACATAAAACTGGCGGACAAAACAAAAAAACGTGAGGAAGTTTTCCCGCTTTTCGCTGAAATGGCCGTTGACTTTACGGAACGGGTGCGCCGTGCCCGGCAGGCTTTAAAGCCGTTTACGCCCTCCGTCCGGAAATGTATGGAGTATATTGACAGTAATTTTCACTATAAGATAACTTTGGAGGATTTAGGCCGCAAAACCGGACACAACCCCGCGTATCTTTGCGTACGGTTTAAAGAGGAGACAGGCGTTTCCGTGACAGATTATATAATCGGCGCGAAAATTAACGAAGCGAAATTATTATTGAAGCATGAAGACATGTCTGTGTCTGAAATAGCAAATACACTGGGTTTTTGCTCCCAAAGCTATTTTACTAAAATATTTAAAGAGCAGACAGGCGAGACCCCCAGAAACTATCGGGTAAAGCATTTTAGAACTCATGCGTTAAGGCCAAGGGAGTGAATTTTTATACCTGCGGCTGTTAAGACGTGAATATAATTATAAGACGGCCATTTCTGTAAGCTATAGCCTGAATTTTGATACGGTTTTAAACTTTAGCGCGTCCGGGCAAAGTACGCATGTATTAACGGGTGTGTCAATAACTTTAGAAAATGTCTCCTCTCAGAACTTCAACTACTATTTTTGTTTTCTCCGCTGGACTGTACGTTTTCCTCACGTTGGATCTTCTTTCTTGATTTTTGCATCTTTTTTTGCCTGATTTATTTGGTTCATTATAGACAATAATTTTGCGGTTTGACGCATCGCCGTTTTTCACATACAATCACGAAAAAGGGGTTGAAGCATATGAATAACGATGAAAAGATTTTATCACTACTCGAAACTATTATCACGAAAGTAGATGGTTTAGAGACAAAAGTTGATAAACTGGACACAAGGGTTAGCAGATTAGAAACAAAAGTTGATAAGCTAGAGGCTGGTCAAGTCAGTTTAGTAGCAAAAGTTGATAAACTGGAAGCCGGCCAGTCTAGATTAGAAACAAAGGTCGATAAATTAGAAGCCGGTCAGTCTAAATTAGAAACAAAGGTCGATAAACTGGAAGCCGGTCAGTTTAAATTAGAAACAAAGGTCGATAAACTGGAAGCCGGTCAGTCTAAATTAGAAATGCTTATAGAAAATGAAATTAGGTTTAATATTCAAATTATTGCCGAAAATCAAACGTTTTTAATTGAAAAAAGCAAGCGGATAGATA
>JAISWS010000109.1 GCA_031270725.1 Syntrophomonadaceae bacterium
CCTTTGCCGACAGAGAAAAGTATTTATACTATATTAAGGTCTCCTCATGTTAATAAAGATTCCAGGGAGCAATTTGAAATGAGGACCCATAAAAGACTGATTGATATTTTAGATCCTAATCCCAAAACCATTGATGCTTTAATGCATTTAGACCTGCCTTCCGGTGTTGATATAGAAATCAAACTATAGAGGATAGGAGCTAAGAAACCAGTGGGGGGACTTAGGTTTCAAAGCATTTTAATAAAGAAAAGTGAAGTTGGAGCCACTTTCAACCTCTCACAACAAACTAGGAGGTAAAGTTTAGAGTGCCTACAAATGTAAAAAAAGCAATATTAGGAATAAAAATAGGTATGACACAGATTTTTGACGAAAGCGGCAAAGCCATACCGGTAACTGTTGTTGAATCTGGGCCTTGCGTCGTATTGCAGAAAAAAAACATTGAAAATGATGGATATACAGCTATTCAGGTAGGTTTTTACAACCTGAAAGAAAAGAAAGCCAACAAACCTTTGAAGGGACATTTTAAAAAAGCGAATGTCAAACTATTACGCTTTATACGTGAATTCCGTGTGGAAAATGCTGGCGTTTATGAGATTGGGCAAGAGATTAAAGCCGATATTTTTGAACCAGGAGAAACTGTGGATGTTGTCGGAGTTTCTAAAGGTAAAGGATTTGCCGGCGGGGTCAAAAGGCATAATTTTTCACGCGGGTCTATGGGGCATGGCTCTAAATACCATCGGCGGTCAGGTTCCTTAGGAGCTAAAGGGCCGGCCAGAGTTTTTAAGGGCAGGAAAATGCCTGGACATATGGGGGGAGACAGAGTTACAGTTCAAGGGTTAAAGGTAGTAAAAGTCTATCCGGACAAAAACCTGATATTGATCAAGGGGGCTATCCCTGGTCCGAGAAAAGGTTTAGTTACCATTAAAAATTCCATTAAGGCTTAAATTCGATGCAAAGGAGGTCAAAAAGCAATGCCTAAAGTAGCGGTATATGATATGAGCGGGACGCAGGTTGGGGATATGGAGCTAAGCGAAAATGTCTTTGGCATTAAACCCAACGACGCTGTTTTATATGATTTTGTGAAAATGCAAATGGCCAATAAAAGGTTAGGGACCTCGTCTACTAAAACACGGGCGGAAGTCAGGGGCGGCGGCAGAAAACCCTGGCGTCAGAAAGGCACCGGACGGGCGAGAGCCGGAAGTTCGCGGAGTCCCATATGGAGAGGAGGAGGAATTATCTTTGGCCCTAAACCAAGAGATTATTCCTATAAATTACCGAAAAAAGTCAGAAGATTAGCTATGCGTTCGGCGCTGTCAAGTAAAGTTTTGGATCAGAGTATTGTCATAATAGATAATTTAGCTTTTGAAGTACCTAAAACAAAATTAATGCTGCAAATATTGAACAATTTAAATATATTGGATACAGCTTTGGTGGTAACTGCTGGAAATAATGACAATACCGATAAGTCGGCAAGGAATATCCAGGGGGTCAAATATTTAAGAGCAGAATTTATAAATGTATATGATTTATTAAAGTACAATACCCTGCTGATGACTAAAGATGCGGTAGCCATGGTAGAGGAGGTATTTGACAGATGAGAGACCTGAGAGATGTAATCATTAGACCTCTGGTTACGGAAAAATCCATGAATTTGCTGGAAGAAAACAAATATACGTTCATTGTTGGCAAGCGCAGCAATAAAACAGAGATCAAAAACGCGATAGAGAAAATTTTCAAAGTAACCGTAGAAAAAGTCAGCACTATGAATGTTAAGGGGAAGCCTAAAAAAATGGGTCGTTTTGTCGGTAAAAAACCGGATTATAAAAAAGCTATTGTCAAAGTCCGTTCGGGCGAAAAAATAAGAATTTTTGACAATATATAATTATAGATGAAACTCTTTGTTTAGGGAGGTTTTTGAAGTTGGGGATAAAAAAATTCAAGCCTACTACGCCAAGCAGAAGGCATATGACCATATTGACTTTTAATGAAATCACTAAGACAGAACCGGAAAAAAACTTAACGGCTCCTTTGAAGAGCAAAGCGGGAAGAAACGCGCAGGGGCGTCTTACAGTCAGGCATAAAGGCGGAGGGCACAAACGCCTGTACCGTATTATTGATTTTAAAAGAAGAAAAGATGATATTCCGGCTAAAGTTGCCGCTATAGAATATGATCCTAATCGTTCCGCCAACATAGCGTTGTTACATTATGCGGATGGATTTAAAGCTTATATTATAGCTCCTAACAACCTTAAAGTAGGAGATAAGATTGTTTCCGGCAAAGAATCTGATATAAAAATTGGGAACACCTTGCCTTTGCAGAATATTCCGGTAGGTTCTTTGATACACAACATTGAAATGCGCCCCGGAAAGGGCGGGCAGCTGGTACGTTCGGCCGGAACAGTAGCTCAGCTTATGGCGAAAGAAGGGAATTATGCCCATGTGCGGCTGCCTTCCGGCGAGGTCAGGCTGATTCATATAGCGTGCCGCGCTACTATCGGACAGGTAGGTAACCTGGATTATGAAAATCAAACGATAGGTAAGGCGGGAAAGTCGCGCTGGTTAGGAATCAGGCCCACAGTTCGCGGCTCGGTTATGAACCCGGTGGACCATCCTCACGGCGGCGGAGAAGGACGGGCTCCTATAGGCAGGAAATATCCGGTTTCACCTTGGGGTAAAATTGCGATAGGCGGAAAAACCCGCAAGAAGAAATCGTCAGATAAAATGATTGTGAGAAAACGCAAGTAAAGGAGGTTCCGCTATGGGAAGGTCACTTAAAAAAGGGCCTTATTGTGAAGAAAAGTTATTAAAGAAAATCGATGATATGAACCAGAGCGAACAGAAAAAGGTTATAAAAACATGGTCCCGCCGTTCAACTATTTTGCCGCAGATGATTGGACACACACTGGCAGTGCATGATGGACGCAAACATATACCGGTTTATGTTACGGAAGATATGGTAGGGATGAAATTAGGGGAATTTTCTCCTACTCGTACTTACAGAGGGCATGCGGGAAAATCAGAAAAAACCAGCAGAGCCAGGTAGAAAGGGGAGCTGTAAATGGAATCAAGAGCCGTGGCCCGATACATCAGAGTGTCACCGCTGAAAGCTCGGCAGGTAGCGGATTTAATCAGAAAAAAAAATATTAAAGAAGCGGCCGGCATACTTCGTTACGCAAATAAAAAACCGGCAAGATTTATAGATAAAGTATTAAAATCAGCGGTTGCTAATGCGGAACATAATTATAATATGGATTCAGATATACTTTATGTTTCGGAAATATATATTGACGAGGGACCTACTTTAAAGAGAATGAAGCCTAGAGGTTATGGCAGGGCGGATGTTATGCGCCATAGAACCAGCCATATTACTGTGATATTGAAAGAAAAGGAGGCTAAATAAGTGGGCCATAAGGTACATCCCAAAGGTTTTAGGATAGGCATAATCAGAGATTGGGATTCTAATTGGTATGCGGACAGAGATTACAGTGACCTTCTCCACGAAGATTATAAAATCAGAAATTATGTAAAGGATCGTTTCTTTGCTGCGGGAATTTCCAAGGTTGAAATACAAAGAACGGGAAATAGGGTCAGGGTTACTATCCATACGGCCAAACCTGGTATTATTATCGGACGAGGCGGAACAGAGGTGGAGAGTTTAAAAACGCAGCTGACGCTTATGACCAATAAGAATATCAATGTCAATATTCAAGAAATAAAAAAACCGGAATTAGATGCTCAGATAGTAGCTGAAAGTGTGGCTCAGCAAATTGAAAAGAGGATTTCTATTCGCAGGGCAATCAAACAATCGGTTGGGAGAACCATGCGGGTAGGAGGACTGGGTATAAAAATCGCTATTTCAGGACGTTTAAACGGGGCTGAAATAGCTAGAACTGAATGGTATGCGGAAGGGAAAGTTCCTCTCCATACTTTAAGGGCCGATATTGATTATGGGTTTGCTGAAGCTAATACTACTTATGGAAAAATCGGGGTAAAAGCATGGATAAACCGCGGAGAGATTCTTCCTGAAGCCAAACGCAGGCCCAACCAGAATATTATAGAGGAGGGCGGCCAGTAATGCTTACTCCTAAAAGAGTTAAACACAGAAAGCAGCATCGTCCAAGTTTAAAAGGAAAAGCCAATAAGGGGAATGAAATAACATACGGCGATTTTGGGCTGCAAGCTTTGGAAGCGGTTTGGCTGACTAATCGCCAAATTGAGGCGGCGCGTATTGCGATAAACAGGTATATAAGAAGAGGCGGACAACTTTGGATTAAAGTATTCCCAGATCGCCCTTTAACAGTAAAGCCGGCCGAAACCAGAATGGGGAAGGGAAAAGGCTCCCCTGAACATTGGATTGCGGTAGTTAAACCGGGCAGAGTGATGTTTGAGTTATCAGGTGTAAATGAAGAAACAGCAAGAGAAGCTATGCGTTTGGCTTCACATAAATTACCGATAAGATGCAAATTCATAAAACGCGAAGAAATGGGTGGTGAGGTAAGTGAAAGCGAATAAAATACGGGAATTAACCGATGAGGAATTGCATAAAGAAGTTTATAACTATAAGGAAGAGCTGTTTAACCTTAGATTTCAGCTTGCCACCGGCCAATTGGACAATCATATGCGCATTCGTGATGTGCGGAAAAACATAGCCCGGTGTAAGACTATTTTAAGACAAAGAGAAATTGCCAGAGAAAGCGGCAATAATTAAAAGGAGGGCTGAAGGTGGTGGAAAATCAAGCAAACAGGAAAGTCAAAATAGGAACAGTAACCAGTAATAAAATGGAAAAGACTATTACTGTTAGGGTAGATACTATAAAACAGCATCCTCTTTATAAAAAGACGATAAAGACCAGTAAAAAATATAAATCCCATGACGAAAAAAATGAAGCTGGAATTGGGGATGTAGTAAAAATAGTAGAAACCAGGCCGCTGAGTAAAGATAAGCGGTGGCGTCTG
>JAISWS010000199.1 GCA_031270725.1 Syntrophomonadaceae bacterium
GGTATTCGCAAAATGCTTAACCTCGAAAGTGTGCTTTGCTCTGTCCGTTCGTTGATTTTGGGAGTTCCTCTCGGAACACTCGGCGCATTCCTGTTGTATAAGGGAATGGGGTTCGCCGCAGACTTGCCGTTTGTGCTGCCGTGGCTGCCAATATTTGAATGCGTAATCGGTGTATTTATCGTGACTTGGGTAACGATGATGCATGCGGCAAATCGACAGAAAGACGGCAGTATACTGGAAACAATACGAGGTGAATGAAGAGAGGCGACCTCTTGATATTCTCCTGCTGTGTTGGATAAGCAAAATGATGTTTGGTTAGCACGTTCATTGCCGCTAAGGGAAGCGGTTTTCCGCTCCCTATATCGAATGGGCGAAACAGGCCGGTATAGTCAGCGGCATTGGCGATAATAAGTTCGCGCCGGACGCGGAAATAACCAGGCAGGATTTGGCGGCCATAATAACGCGCTACACCGAATACGCCAATAAACAGTTCCCCGCGACCCGGCAGTTCGTTACCTTCGCGGATGACGCGCAAATAGCGGATTACGCGAAAAGCTCCGTGCAAAGCCTTTGCAACGGCGGCATAATAAGCGGCAAGCCGAACAATATCTTTGACCCGAGGGGCAACGCGACCAGAGCGGAAGTGGCGGCCATGCTGCACAGGTCTATCGAAGCGGCGAAATAAGCGCGGTGTAAGAGCGCAAAAAAAAAGCGAATATCTAATGGCAAAATCCCGTCAGGTTTTATTTTTCAAACCTTTGACGGGATTTTGACGCGCTTGACAGGGTGCTTTCCGGCGCGGCGTACGACATTATCTTCATGGACCACATGATGCCTAAGATAGCATAACAAAATTTTCACAAGCCGCTGCGTGACTTAATTTCTTTCAAAATCCGGGCCATCTGATCCAAATGGCCTTCAAAAAAAATGGCGTAGCCGCTGATATTAGGGTACTCCAAAGAGATCATTCTGATAAAGGTAAAGCCGTTTTCCGTAAGAATTTTGCGGTCGATGCTTTTTATAAGTTCAATATGCAGGTCATCTACTTTACGGGCCGCGCAATATATTTTCCCTTTTTTATTATTTTCCAGCAATGTTGCTACTAAAGTTCTCATTAATTATATTCTATACTCCTGATTAAAATTTATCGGCCCGGCGAAAGGCGCGTTATTTAATATTTTATACATAATTTATTTTAAAGCAAGCGCGATCCGTTATTTATTCGAGAGGCGTAAATTACACTGGAATATGCTGTTTATCACACCCCATTAGGTGCCGTTGGATAAAAAAGCGTGAAAAAATTTTGTATTTAAGTTAAAATAGAGGCAGTAGAAAAATACAATCAGGAGAAATTTTGTGATCAGGATTTTAAAACAGCGGAGAAGTATAAGAAAATATAAAGACGAGAGCGTAAACCCACAGGAAATTAAGGATTTATTGCGGGCGGCACTGTTATCTCCCGCCTCTAAGGGGATTTCGTCCAATAGTTTTTTAGTGGTGGACGACCGGGAAGCGCTGAAAAAACTTGCTCTGTGTAAAGTCCACGGAGCGGGGTTTTTGGCTCAGGCGCCGTTAGCGGTGGTAGTATTAAGTGATCCGCAAATATCGGATGTTTGGATTGAAAATTCATCTATCGCCGCGATTATCGTGCATTTAACCGCAGCCAGTATGAACATAGGCTCCTGCTGGATACAAATCCGGAACAGATTCAACCGCGACGATGTGAGCTCGGAAAAATACGTACGCGAAGTTCTGAATATCCCTGACCGCTATCGGGTAGGGGTCATTATCGCGGCCGGCTACGCGGATGAGCAAAAAGCTGCTCACGTAGAAGACCCGTTCCCTAACGATAAAGTGTTTTTAAATATCTATGGAAATAAATTACTTTGATTTTACTGACGCTGTTATAGTATGAATTAATATATAACAAAAAAGCTTATATTTGATGAATTACGTCTGATTACGTCAATAAACAAAGGGGCATTCCGTTTATTGATGAAGGAAGCGACGAATACAAGGGGGCTTAATTAGTGACGCGACGCTTTGAAGGGAGGTGAAAGGCCTGTATAAGCGGGCTTATTTATAATGGAAAACATTCTTCGTATGGGATTAGACATAGGCTCTACAACGGTGAAGCTGGTTTTCTTGGATGATAATAACAAGATTATTTTCAGTGAGTATAAACGCCACTTTGCCGATATTAAAAACACGGCTGTAAATGTGTTAACTTCTGCTTTTGAGCATGTTAAAAATCAATTTATTACTGTTAATATAACAGGGTCGGCAGGCCTTTCTTTATCCAGCTTTTTAAATTTAGATTTTATCCAGGAGGTTATTGCCGCTAATTACGCGGTTGAAACTTTTATCGAGGAAGTCGATGTAGCTATTGAACTGGGGGGAGAAGACGCTAAAATTACATATTTTCAAAATGGTCTGGAGCAGCGCATGAATGGAATATGCGCTGGAGGAACCGGAGCTTTTATAGACCAGATGGCTACCTTGCTGGAAACTGACGCTGCGGGACTGAACCATATGGCGGAAGCGGCGCGGATAATATATCCTATTGCCGCCCGTTGCGGAGTTTTCGCCAAAACCGATATTCAAACCCTGCTTAATGACGGCGCCAGAAAAGAAGATATAGCGGCTTCTGTTTTCCAGTCGGTGGTTAACCAAACTATCAGCGGATTGGCTTGCGGAAGGCCTATTCGCGGGAAAGTAGCTTTTTTGGGCGGGCCGTTGTATTTTTTGCCAGAGCTGAGAAAAAGATTTATTGAAACCTTGAAATTAAGTGAAGAGCAAATAATTTTTCCGCGTCAGGCCCAGTATTTTGTAGCGGCCGGCGCGGCGCTGTCTTCGCGGGATAATTATCCGATCGGTTTTAAAACCATACTGGACAGACTGCCGAAGTTAAATAGTATTGCCGTGGACGAGAAATGGTGTTTGCCGGCTTTATTCAATAATCAGGAAGAATTGGATAGTTTCAGGGAGAGGCACGGGCAGAACCAAATAACGCGTAAGCCGTTGGAATACCGGCACGGCCCTTGTTTTCTGGGGATAGACGCCGGCTCTACCACTACGAAAGCCGCTCTTATTGATGAAGAAGGGGCTTTGCTTTATTCGTATTACGGCAGCAATGAAGGTAATCCGTTACGGTCGGCAATAAGAATTTTACAGGATATATACGAAAAGATGCCCGGGAGCGCTCATATAGCCTATTCTACCGTAACCGGGTACGGTGAAGGCTTAATTAAAGCCGCTTTAGGCATTGATAAAGGACAGATTGAGACTATAGCCCATTATCAAGCCGCTGAATTTTTTCTGCCCGGAGTGGATTGCGTACTTGATATCGGCGGCCAGGATATGAAATGTTTGAAAATACAAAACCAGGTAATAGACAGTATTATGCTTAACGAGGCCTGCTCTTCAGGCTGCGGCTCTTTTATTGAATCCTTTGCCCGTTCGGTTGATATGCCGGTTCAGGATTTTGCCGATCAGGCTCTTTATTCCAAAAGCCCGGTGGATTTAGGGTCCCGCTGTACCGTATTTATGAATTCCAAAGTAAAACAGGCGCAAAAAGAAGGGGCGACCATCGGGGATATTTCAGCCGGATTATCATATTCGGTCATAAAAAACGCTTTGTTTAAAGTGATTAAAATGAGAGACGCCAAACTTTTGGGCGAAAAAATAGTAGTCCAGGGCGGAACTTTTTATAACGACGCCATATTAAGAGCTTTTGAAAGCGTAACCGGACGGACTGTCATACGTCCTGACATTGCCGGTTTGATGGGAGCTTTTGGTGCCGCTTTGATCGCGAGGCGGGAATATAAACCAAACGTCCCCAGTAGTATTATTGACAGTAAGAACCTGCGCGATTTTGACGTAAAAGTATCGAACCGCAGGTGCGCCGGATGCGATAATAAATGTTTACTTACGATTAATCAATTTGAAGGCGGTAACCGCTACGTTACCGGCAACCGTTGCGAAAAATTCACGCAGCGGGGCGAAAGCAAAACCGCCGACGCCGGTTTTAATCTGTTCGAATATAAGCTGGATCGCCTGTTTCAGTATGAGCCGCTGCCGGAAGCGGAGGCTTTTCGCGGCGTCATCGGTATACCTCGGGTTTTAAATATGTACGAAAATTATCCTTTTTGGTTTACTTTTCTGACCAAATTAGGCTTCCGGGTGGTTCTGTCCCCGTACTCTTCCAAATCCATTTACGAACTGGGCAATGAGACGATTCCTTCCGAATCGGCTTGCTATCCGGCTAAACTGGTGCATGGGCATATAATGTCATTAATTGAGCAGGGCGTAAATGTTATTTTTTATCCGAGCGTTATATATGAGCGGGGCGAACAGCCGAACGCCGATAATTGTTTTAATTGTCCCATGGTTATATCATATCCGGATGTAATAAAAAACAACCTGGATATTTTAAGAGAAAAAGAAATAGTTTATTTAAATCCTTTTTTGCCGTATAACCATAAAAAAAGACTGGCGGAACGCCTGTACGAAGTTTTTCAGGATTTTCACGCCGGCAGGAAAGAAATAAACAGCGCTCTGAAAGCCGCCTGGATAGAAGACGGGCGCTTTAAAAACGATATACGCTTAAAAGGTGAAGCGGTTATTGCCGAGCTTAAACGCACTAACCAAAAAGGTGTGGTTCTAGCCGGGCGCCCTTATCATCTCGACCCGGAAATAAACCATGGCATCCCCAATATGATTACTTCTTACGGTTTAGCGGTTCTGACAGAAGACGCGGTGGCTCATTTGGGCCGTACAACAGAAAAACTACGGGTGGTAAACCAGTGGATGTATCATTCCCGGCTCTATGCCGCGGCTAATTATGTAAACGCTGACGATAATCTGGAATTGATTCAGCTCACTTCTTTCGGGTGCGGGCTGGACGCGGTTACAGCTGATCAGGTACAGGAAATAGTACACAAAAAAGGTAAAATATATACTTTATTAAAAATAGACGAGGGCAGTAATTTAGGGGCGGCGAAAATCAGGATACGTTCTCTGCTGGCAGCTTTGGAAGAAAGGGGGAAGCATACTTTTGTTCCCGCGCAGGCGCCTTTGGAAGATTAGAAAATAGTGTTCACCAAAGAAATGAAAATGGAACACGTTATACTATGTCCGCAAATGTCACCGATTCATTTTGAATTGCTGCAGGAAGTTTTCTGGTCGGAAGGCTACCGGGTGGAGATATTGCCGGAAGTCAATAAAGAGGCGGTGGATTTAGGGCTTAAATATGTAAATAATGACGCTTGTTATCCGGCGGTTATGGTCATAGGGCAGCTTTTACAGGCTTTGTTCTCCGGTGAATATGACCTGCGGAATACTTCAGTAATGATGTCTCAGACCGGCGGAGGCTGCCGGGCTACTAATTATATAGCTTTATTGCGGAAAGCTTTAAAAGATGCGGGTTTTTCCGATATACCGGTTATTTCAGCCAATGTGAGTAAAATCGAAAAAAATCCCGGCTTTGTTATTACCATGAAATTGCTGAGAAAAGCGGTCAGAGCCATAGTTTTAGGAGACGCTTTGATGAGAGTGCTGCACAGGGTGAGGCCGTATGAAAAAATACCGGGTTCGGCTAATATGCTGTTCCGCAAATGGATGGAAAAATCTAAGGAACAAGTGATCTACGATGATAACGAAGGCTTTAATGAAATTATTTGGGAATTAGTAAATGAATTCGACAATTTGTCCATATATAGCCAGGCTAAACCCAAAGTAGGGGTAGTAGGGGAAATCTTAGTAAAATATCACCCGGACGCTAATAATAACGTAATTAAAGTATTGGAAAATGAAGGGGCGGAAGTGGTTATACCGGATC